>NZ_RZRX01000008.1:0-61968 GCF_003997405.1 Mesorhizobium sp. M2A.F.Ca.ET.042.01.1.1 | reverse complement strand
ATCTTGTTTGGACCGCTTGAAGGCATAACATGCAGCCCGCAGCCCCGCGTCACGTATATCTGAATCTCGACGCCATCCGCGGCGTGGCGGCGATCAGCGTCATGCTCTATCACTTCTCGCCGTTCCTGGCCGATGGCAAGGTGCTGCCGTCGAGCTATCTCGCGGTCGACCTTTTCTTTCTGCTGAGCGGCTTCGTCATAGCGCATGCCTATGACCGCAAGATCGAGAACGGCATGGGCTTCGGCTCGTTCGTGGCGATCCGCCTGATCCGGCTTTATCCGCTTTATCTCGCCGGCACGCTGCTCGGCTTCTTCTATCTGCTGGTCAAGAACAGGCTGATGCCGGCCGAGTACATGCCGCTGTCCGAGATCGGCCTGCAGCTGACGACAGGCATGTTCTTCATCCTGCTGGTCAGCGACGCCTATCACACGATCTTCCCGCTCAACCCCGCTTCGTGGTCGCTGTTCTTCGAGCTGATCGTCAACATCGCCTATGTCGCGGTGTTCGTCCTTTTGTCACGGCGGATGCTGACGGGGATCGTCGTCGTTAGCCTGGTCCTGCTCGTCGCTGCCTCTGTTTTCGCCGGCACGCTGGATTTCGGCATGACCGGCAAGACCATCGTCAGCGGGCTGCCGCGCGTCACCTTCTCGTTCTTCCTCGGGGTGCTGCTTTGCCGCTCCATGGCGCGCTGGCAGGGCAGTCTCGGCTTCCTGCGGCGCGGCTTGTGGGTCGAAGGCGCGATCCTGCTCACCCTTGCCGTCTTCGCCATCGCACCGGCCGGCGGCGCGCGCGTTGTCTACGATCTTGCGGCAATCGTCATCGTCTTCCCAATCATGGTGGCGACCGGCGCGGTGGCGCCGACCGCACCGCTTCTGTCAGGCTTCTATGGCTGGCTCGGGCGGATTTCCTACCCGATCTACATCATCCACACGCCGATGCTGATGATCATCGCCGGAGCCGGCAAGGCCTTCTCCATCGATCCTTTCGCGCACCATCCCTGGTTCGGTATCGTCATGGCGGTCTCGGTCGTCGTGATCGCGGACATCGCCACGCGCGTTTATGACGAGCCGGTGCGGCGCTTCCTGCAGCGGCAGATGCAGCGCGCGCGAGCCGTGGCTTAGCGCGGCTCACTCAAGAAGGGCTCAACGGACAAAATCCGGCATGAAGATTCCGAAATCCATTCTGATCGATCCCGATCGCAACGAGACCTACGGCGCCTTCGCGGTCGCGGTTTCCGTGATCGCCTTCGCCTATTCGCCCAATTTCGGCCAGATCCTGATCCTCGCCTACTATGCCGTCTGGCTGCCGCTGCTGTTCGTGGACTACCGGCGCTTCACCTGGAGGCTTTCCGCGGCGTGGCTGCCGATCACGCTTGCGCTCTATGTCTGCCTCTCGGTGTTCTGGTCCCAGGCGGCGGGCATCAGCGCGCGCGCGGCGGTGCAATATACCTCGCACATCGTCTGCGCCTATGTCGCGGCGCGCACCATCAGCGTGCGCACGCTGCTGGCGGGCTCGCTGATCGGTATCTTCGTCGTTCTGCTCTATTCAATGAAAGTCGGCGCTTATGCGCTCGACATCATGGACGGCACCGTCAATTTCGTCGGTGCCTTCGGTTCCAAGAACCAGGTCGGCTTCTTCGCCTCGCTCGGCATCTTCTTTTGCCTTGCGTTCCTGGTCTTCTATCGGCGCAATTGGCTGGGCTTCGCCTGGACCGCGCCAATCATGCTTTTGTCGGTCTACATGCTGGCAATCGCCCATTCGGCGACGTCCGTGGCCTCGTTGCCGGCCGTGATCGGCGTCGTGTCGCTGCTCACCATGAGCAAGGTGCTGTCGCTGCGCTATCGCCGCGTGCTGTTCGTTGTCGGCGCCGGTGGGCTGGTGACGGCTGTCGTGGCAGCGCTCAACCTGGGCCTGCTGGATGTCGTGCTCGGCATCTTCGGCAAGGATTCGACGCTCACCGGCCGCACCTATCTGTGGGAGCAGGGCTGGGAGGCGGCGCAGCAGCATCCGCTGCTCGGCTATGGCTATGCCGCCTACTGGGTACAGGGCTTTGCCGATCCGGAGCGGCTGTGGGCGGAATTCTATATCTCGACCCGCACGGGTTTCCACTTCCACAACACCTATGTCGAGACGCTGGTGGAAATCGGCTTCATCGGCGCCACCCTGCTGGCGCTGGTCATCCTGCGCGCTTTCTATGGCCATGTGTCGAAAGTGGTGTTCGGCGACTGGAGCGCCGATTCGGTGGTGCTTGCCGGCGCGATCGGACTGATGCTGATCCGCTCCTTCTTCGAGGTCGAGATGCTCGGCCCCTACTTCACGGCGTCCTTCATCGTCTATTACGGCCTGTTCAGGCTGACCCCGTTGCCGGCTTTCCGGCGCCGCAGGGTGGCCGTTCCGGCCGAGGACGAGAGGCCTGCCAATGGCCGCGTCCCGGCGCCGGTCTGATCAGAATAGCCAAGCGCAGTTCCGGGCGGAAACCGCTGCGCCGGAGACAACAGTTTCGACCTCAACAGCTTCGTCAGCGTGCGCAAAGAGAAGGGTGGGTTTGTCCACAACCGCTCCCGATGTCAGTCGTGCAGGTCCCGCGAAATCGCCGGCGCGATGGTAAAATCGGAAAACGTCACCTCAAAACCCTCGCGCTGCGGCGAGCAGCACATCATGCCGACATCGGCCGACTTCGAGACCGGGAAATAGGCCAGCCGCACCGGCTTCCAATGGCCGTCGGCGGCATCCAGATATTGGATGCGGATCGCCTCGGCGTGACGGGTCAGGCGAATCCTGACGCCGTCCTTGCCGGCGGCTATGGCGACCAGCGACCAGTCGGAGGTGTCGTTGGTGGCGACGACCGAAAAATAGGCCAGGCCGTCGGTGTATTCGATGCCGGCCTTGATCCAGTGCGTTTCGCTCAGGCGCAGCATCAGCCCCGCCTGATCGTAGAGCACCTTGTAGTCGCCCTTGACGGTGACCTCGGCGCTGAAGTCACCTTCGACGGGACGATAGAGGAAATGGCCGTTGTCGCGCCAGAAGCCGTAAAAAGTCTCCCGCCAGAAATCCGTCTCCTTGCCGGTGCGGACGGTGAGCGTGCCGTCGCCGACCGCGTGGTGCGGCGGCGGGTTGAGCCATGTCATGTCGGCTACGCTCATCGATCTCCTCCCCGATTGGATCAGCCGGCGAACGTATAGGCCGTCTTCACCGTGGTGTAGAACTCCATGGCGTAGCGGCCCTGCTCGCGCGGACCGTAGCTCGAGCCCTTGCGGCCGCCGAACGGCACGTGGAAGTCGACGCCCGCCGTCGGCAGGTTGACCATGACCATGCCGGCTTCGGAATTGCGCTTGAAATGCGTGGCATGCTTGAGGCTGGTGGTGCAGATGCCCGAGGTGAGACCGAACGGCGTGTCGTTGGCGACTGACAGGGCCTCGTCATAATCCTTGACGCGGATGACATTGGCGACCGGGCCGAAAATCTCCTCGCGCGAGATGCGCATGGCGTTGGTGGAGCCGACGAACAGCGCCGGCTGCAGGTAGAAGCCCGGCGTGTCGCGCTCCAGACGATCTCCGCCGAAGGCAAGCTCGGCGCCTTCCTGCCGGCCGATGGCGATGTAATCCTCGTCCTGCTTGAGTTGGGTCTGGTCGACGACCGGGCCGATCTGCGTCTTGGCATCCAGCGCATCGCCGATGACCAGCTTGTCCAGGCGTTCCTTCACGGCGTCGACGAAACGGTCGTGGATGCCGTCGGTGACGATCAGGCGCGAGGACGCGGTGCAGCGCTGTCCAGTCGAGAAATAGGCGCCGTTGACGGCGCAGTCGACGGCGACCGCGAGGTCGGCATCGTCGAGCACGACCAGCGGGTTCTTGCCGCCCATCTCGAGCTGGAACTTGCGCATATGCTCCACACTTGCCGCGGCGACGCGCTTGCCGGTGCCGACCGAGCCGGTGAAGGAGATGGCGTTGACGTCGGGGCTGTCGAGCATCGCCTGGCCGACCACCGAGCCCTTGCCCATGACGAGGTTGAGCACGCCCTTGGGCAGGCCGGCGCGGTGCAGGATGTCGACGATGGTCCAGGCGCTTTCGGGAACCAGCTCAGCCGGCTTGAAGACGATCGTGTTGCCGTAGGCGAGCGCCGGCGCGATCTTCCAGGCGGGAATGGCGATGGGGAAATTCCACGGCGTGATGATGCCGACGACGCCGACACCCTCGCGGGTCATCTCGACGCCGACGCCGGGCCGCACACTTGGCACCATCTCGCCCGATAGGCGCAGCGTCTCGCCGGCGAAGAAGTCGAATATCTGCGCGGCGCGGATCGTCTCGCCGACACCCTCGGCCAGCGTCTTGCCTTCTTCACGCGCGAGCGAGCGGCCGATCTCGTCCTTGCGCGCCATGATCTCGTCGGAGGTCTTCTTCAGCACCGCGTGGCGGGCCAGCGGACCCGAGCGCGACCAGGCCGGAAACGCGGCCTTGGCGGCGGCAATGGCCTGCTTTGCCTCCTCCGGGCCGGCCGAAGCGTATTCGCCGACGACGTCGTTGGTGTTCGAGGGGTTGATGTTGCGCGAGCCGGCCTCGCCGAGCCACTCGCCGTCGATCAGGTTCTTGCGGTGCAGGGTCATCTTGTTTTTCCTTGGGTTCTGGTCGCGACGGCCTCTGGCCGGGTCAATTGTCAGACAAATGATATAGTCATTGTCCGGGAGGAGGTCTACCCGCGATCTTAAACCTAGAGCCGGTTCGCGTCAGGTCGAGAACGACCAGAACAGGCAGGCGAGCGTGACCGCGCCGAACACGACGAAGAACAGGCTTCTGAGCAGGACGTTGCGGCGAAGCTCGTTCATGGTGAGGTGTGCCGCCACGATAGCCGCGACGAACAGGAAGCGCCAGTTGAAGAGCGCCCAAAGCACCTCGTGCTGGCCGAAGGCCCATCTGGCGATCAGCGCGCCGACAATGGTCGCGAACAGCATGATCGTCGCCCAGAAGATCGCGTCGGCGGCATGGGTCAGCACGATGCCGGCGGCCCGGATCGGCAGGACCATCATCAGCATGGCGCCGAAGAAATAGACGGCGGCGATGGCCAGGAAGGAGCCGGCGTCGGCGATGCCGTCGAGCCGCTTCACGCCAAACGCGCCGTAGGGATAGCCGTGCCTGGCAACCGCCAAAGAGAGCGCCATCAGCAATGCGCTCAGAACCGATAGCAGTGCGAATGTGCCGAGGGCCTTGCTCATGCCGTTCCCTGCCGAGACGAATCAACGGGAGTCTAGCAGAGCGCGAGCCTCAGAAGGTCAAATCACCGTTCGCTATTCTCGAAGGCGCCGATACCTTGAGCGATGAGGTTGGTCGCCATGACCAGCGAGACGATCGCGGCTGAGTTGAAGACGACGACCCACGATTTGCCGCCGGTGAGGAAGCCGTAACCTTCGGCGACCGCCAGGCCCCAGTCGGCCGAGGGCGGCTGGATGCCGAGGCCGAGAAAGCTCAGCGTGGCGATCGAGAAGAAGGCGTAGCCGAGCCTGGTGACGAGCTCGATCAGGATCGTCTCCCTGATGTTTGGCAGGATCTCCAGCACCATGATGGCCAAGGCATTCTCGCCGCCGAGGCGGGCCGCGCTGACATATTCGCGCCCCTTTTGCTCCCGCACCGCGGCGCGCACGGTCCTGGCCACCAGCGGCGCATAGGCGATGGCGATCACCAGGATGACGGTCAGATTCGAGGGCCCGAGCGCCACCAGCGTCATGGTGACCAATACGATGAAGGGGAAGGCCATCAGCGTGTCGAGCAGCCTGGCGCCGACCGCGTCGACCAGCCCATCGAAATAGCCGAGCACCAGGCCGATGATGGTGCCAGCGGTAACGCCGCCCAACGTCGCGAGCGGCGCGACCAGCAGGATGTCGCGCGATCCGACGATGATGCGGGACAGCACGTCGCGACCGAGATGATCGGTGCCGAACCAGTGCGCGGCGTCCGGCGGCGTCAGCGTGGCGAGGAAATCCTCGGCATAGGGGTCGTAGGGAACCAGCCGGTCGCCGAACAGGGCGCAGGCGATCCAGAAGGCGAGGATCAGCGATCCGATGATGACGGAGACGGGAAGGCCGCGAACGGCGCGGCCCAGCCTGCCGGCGACCCGCAGGACAGCGGGCGCGTGCGACGGCGCCGGGAACTCCAGGAGATCCATCATAACGACGCCCGCCGCCGCTGCCGCGGGTCGAGCAGCGCCTGGACGAGATCCCCGGCCGCGGCCGACAGGACAAAGATCGTCGCCATGACCAGCACGCCTGCTTCCAGCATCGGGAAATCGCGCGACTTGGCGGCATTGAGCACAAGATTGCCGAGGCCCTGGATGCCGAACAGCGCCTCGATCACCACCAGCCCGCCGAGCATGTAGCCGCTCTGCGTCGCCAGCACCGCGATGGTCGGCGTCAGCGCGTTGGGCAGCACGTGGCGGACAATGACCTGCCGGCGATCAAGCCCTTTCAGGATGGCGGTGCGCGTATAGTCGGCGGCCAGCGCCTCGATGACGCCGGCCCGCGTCATGCGCGCCAGATAGCCGGCGAGGTTGAGCACCAGCGGCAGCGCCGGCAGGATCAGATAGTAACCGCTCGTCCAGAAGCCTACGCCATCGGGCGCGGCACCGGTGATCGGCAGCCAGTCCAGCCACAGGCCGAAGACCAGGAGCAGGAGCAGGCCGGAGACGAAATCCGGGACGATGCCGAAGGTGATGCCGGCGAGCACGATCAGCCGATCGGCGAGCCGACCCTGGTTCAAGCCCGCGACGATGCCCGCGCCGACGCCCAGCGGCACAAGAAACAAAAGGATGATGCCGGCAAGGGCCGCCGAGCGGCCGAGGCTTGCCAGCACGAAGGGTGCGACCGGCGCGCGCATCGACAGCGACGTGCCGAAGTCGCCGCCAAGCGCCGCGCTGAACCAGCGCCAGTACTGGACAAGCACCGGCTGGTCGGCGCCGAGCTGTCTGTTCAGCGCCGCGACGGCCTGCGCATCGGCGAAGGGACCCAGCATGACGCGCGCGACATCGCCGGGCAGGACCTGCCCGGCGAGGAAGACCAGCGCGCTAACCAGCCACAAGGTGAGGAGCAGCGAGGCCGCGCGCGCCGACAAGGCGCGGCCGGTCAGCATCCGGTGCCCCGGCCGGTTTGGCGTTTGCGCATCATGCCTGGACGAAGGAAACGCGGTCGAGCAGGAGATGCGAGATGGCGGTGAAGCGCACGCCCTCGACCTTCGCACTGGCGATCCGGCTATACTGCGAGAAGTAGCTGATGATTTCCGGCGTCTCGTCGAGCAGCAGGGTCTGGATCTTGCCGGCCGCGATGCGCTGCGTCTGCAGGTCGCGGGCCTTGCCGTATTCGACCAGCAATGCGTCATAGTCCGCATTCTTGAAATGCGCAGCGTTCCACGCACCATCGCTCTTCAGCGTCGCGTTGAGGAAGATGTCGGGCGTGCCGCGATGGCCGAAATCGGTGATGCCGAGATTGGAATCGAGCCATGGCGAGCTGCCGAAGGTCGCGGAACCGTAATAGGCATCCTGCGGCAGGACATTGAGCTTGATGTCGATGCCAGCCTTCTTGGCGAAGTTCTGGATGATCACGGCGTAGTCGGGAATGTCGTAGGCGCGTTCGGTGGTCAGCGTCACCTCGAAGCCGTTGGGCACGCCCGCTTCGGCCAGCAGACGCTTGGCCTCGGCGATGTCCTGCTTGCGCTGCGGCACCGACGGATCGGCCGAGGGGAAGATCGGCGCGAACGGGGTGTCGTTGCCGACGATGGCGCGACCCTTGAGCAGGCCCTTGACGATGGCCTCGCGGTCGAGGGTGAGAGCCAGGGCCCGGCGGATGCGCTTGTCGGTGAACGGCGCCTGGTCGGTCCTCAGATGCACGGCGTCGTGCGAGCTCGCCTGGACGCTGAGCAGCTTGAAATTGGCATTGCCCTCGATCGCGAGTTCCAGGCGCGTGGTGCTCGGGATGACGTCGAGCTGGCCGGCCTGCAGCGCCACGACCTGCGCCTGCTCGTCGTCGAAGAATTTGATCTCGACCCGGTCGGGCAGCGCCTTGTCGCCCCAGTAATCGGGATTGCGCACGAAGCTGGCGCCCTGCTTGGGACGGAAGGATTCGAGCTTGAACGGACCGGTGCCGTTGAAATTCTTCTCGAAGTCGCCGGCATAGTCGGCCGGCAGGATCACGGCGTTGTAGACGTCGGAGGAGACATAGAAGGGGAAATTCGAGTTCGACTGGTCGAGATCGAAGGCGACCGTCTCGTCGTCGACGATCTTGGCGCCGCCCTTGGAGAGGATGCCCTTGTAGGCGGAGAGCGCCGAGGAGCCGCTGTTCGGATCGACCAGACGCTCGAAGCTCGCCACCACGTCCTTGGCGGTGACGGTGCGGCCGTCATGGAATTTCACGCCGGGCCGCAGCTTGAAAGTCCAGCGCTTGGCCGTCTCGTCGGCTTCCCAGGACAAAGCGAGCTTCGGCTGCAGCCCGTCCTTGGGATCGTCGAGGATGAGATATTCGCCGACCTGGCTGAGCACGCCGATGCTGGCCGGATCGGTGACCGTGACCGGATCGATCGCCTTGGTCGGCTGGCCGAGCCCGACCCGAACAGTGCCGCCGGGGGCAGCTGCGCGGGCCCGGGAGAAACCGAGGCCTTGCGAAGCCGCAAAGCCGGTCAGGCCGATGAGCGCGGCGTATTTCAACAGGTCGCGACGCTTGAGATAGCCCTTGGCGTATTCGTCGACGGCGACGTTCCAGATGTCGCCGGAGAGATTGCGAAGGGCGTCGATTTCGTTGCGTTTGGTCATTTTTGCCTCTGTGAAAATCGTGGTTTCTGAAATGAAGCGGAGAAGACGGGGCCGGATCAGACCGGCTGGCCGTCGAGATGGATGCGGTCGACTGCTTGCGGATAGAAGGCGATCAGGCCCTTGATCTTCGGCATCTCGGCGATCGGATCGCGGTAAGCCCAGGCGATGTCCTCGCGCAGCGAACCGTCCTTGAGCACGCCCGACCAGTAGGACGCGATGCCCTTGTAGGGACATCGGGTCCTCGTCAACGAGGCCCTCAACCGGTCGAGCCGGACATCCTCCGGCGGCAGGTAGAAGCGCGTCGGCAGGTGCGTTTCGAAGAGCAGCACGGGACGGCGGCTGTCGGCGATCGGCTCGCCGTCGAACCAGATCTCGACATGGCTGGAGCTCTGCAGCACGTCGATGCGCGCATAGGGATCGCGGGCATGGACGAAGACCTCTTCGTCCTCCTCGAACCACTGGTCCACGAGGTTCCAGGTGAAGGCGACGCGGCCGGCGAGCGGCGCGAGGTTCTCATCCGGCGGCGCCGTGAACGACCAGGCGGCATCGGCGGCGCGCCTGTCGCCGGCTTCGATGTCCCAGTATTTCGTCTCGCCGCCGATCGGATGCTGCTGGCCCTGTTTCGACGGCTTCAGCACCGACTGGTCGACGGCCGCCAGCGGGAAGAAGTAGATCGGCAGGAAATGGTTGGAGCGCAGCACCAGGACGTTGCGGCTGTCGGCGATGACGCGGCCGCCGAACTTAACGCGGATGCGCTTGGGGCTGTGCAGGACGTTGATCAGTTGCGGCGCGGTCGCCTCGCGCGGCTGCAATCTCGGTGCGGCGGTCATGACGGCTCTCCTCAGGACACGGCGCGCTGGTTGGCGCGCTGCTCGGCGAAGCGGTTGGCAGGGCGGGCGAGGCCGAAGCGGTCGCGCAGCGTTCCGGGCGCGTATTCGGTCGGGAAGACGCCGCGGCGCTGCAGCTCCGGCACGACCTGTTCGGCGAAGTTGATCCAGTCTTCCGGCAGCAGCGGGAACATCAGGTTGAAGCCGTCGGCGGCACCTGCCTCGAACCAGTCCTGCAACTGGTCGGCGATCTGCTTCGGCGTGCCGGCGACGGTCGGCACCGAACCGCTGTTGGCGAGTTTTCGCGCGATCTCGCGCAGCGTCAGGTTCTGCGTCGCCCACTGCTTGACGCGGTTGAGCGAGGTGCGGCCGCCGTTGAAGGTGCTTTCGTCGGGAAGCTGCGGCAGAGGGCCGTCCGGCGGATAGGCCGAGAGATCGATGCCGCTCCAGCTCGACAGGAGATCGATGCCGACACGATCGGGGAGCAGCGTCTGGAGATAATCCTGCCTGTCGCGGGCCTCGGCCTCGGAAGCGGCGACGATCGGCAATATGCCGGGCAGGATCTTGAAGCTCTCCGGCCGCCGGCCATGACGGGCGAGGCGCTCGTTGATGTCCTCGCGATACCGGATGCCGTCTTCCCTGGTGCTGTAGATGGCGAAATGGGCGTCGGCATGGGCGGTGGCGAAATTCTTGCCGTCTTCCGACGAACCGGCCTGGACGATCAGCGGGTGGCCCTGCGGCGGCCGCGAGACGTTGAGCGGCCCGCGCACCTTGAAATGCGCGCCGCGATGGTCGAGCACATGGACTTTGTCCGGATCGGCGAAGTAGCCGGTCTCCTTGTCGAACAGCAGGGCTTCGTCCTCCCAGCTGTCCCACAGCCCCTTGACGATATCGAGGAATTCGGCGGCGCGCTGATAGCGGAAGGCGTGCTCGATATTGCCGTCGCGGCCGAAATTGCGCGCCTCCTCGTCCATGGCCGAGGTGACGACGTTCCACGACGCCCTGCCGCCACTGATATGGTCGAGCGAGGCGAACAGGCGCGCGACATTATAGGGTTCGCTGTAGGAGCTCGAAGCGGTGGTGATAAGGCCGATATGTTTCGTCACGCCGGCCAGTGCCGACAGAAGCGTCAGCGGCTCGAGGCGGGCATTGGCGTAATGCGCGACGCCGCTCTTCACCGAATCCCAGATGGACACATGGTCGGCGACGAATATGGTGTCGATCCTGGCGCGTTCGGCGGCCTGGACCAGATCGCGATAGTAGTCGAAGCCAAGCACTTCCCGGCCGGGCGCGCGCGGATGGCGCCACGACATGCGATGGTCGCCCTGCGGGTTGAAGAAGAATGCGCTCAGGATCAACTGATTTCGCGCCATGCCGGCCTCCTTGCAAATCGCTGGGAGAGAGGCGGGCGCCGTTTTGTCCGGCGGCCCGCGATCTCCAATTTGCAAAAGGCTAGATTGCGCTTGGGCTTTATTCGAGTAATTTTATAGAGGTAATGTACTATGCAAGCGGAAGCGATTGCCCTTGATTAGGGCACCGGCAGAAAGCGATTTCGAGGTCTTGATGTCCCCTTCGGTGCTGAATGTGGAAAAACTTTCCATCGCCTATGGCGGGAAAAGAGGATGGCAATCCGCCGTCAATGGCGTGTCGCTCACAATAGGCCAGGGCGAAGCGTTGGGACTGGTCGGCGAATCCGGCTCGGGCAAGAGTTCGGTGGCCATGGCGATCCTGCGCTACCTGCCCGGCAATGCGCGCCTGGAGGCCTCGGCGATCGAGTTCCAGGGCCGGGAAATCCGCGGGCTTTCCGGCGAAGAACTGCGTGGCCTAAGGGGCGATCGTATCGCCGCCGTCTACCAGCATCCGGGCGCGGCGCTCAGTCCGGCCATGACGATCGGCCGGCAGATCGGTGAGACGATCATGCGCCATCGCCCGGTGCGCCACGAGGAGGCGCGCTGGCGTTCGGCCGAGTTGCTCAAACGCGTGCGGGTCGCCAATCCGGAGCGGGTGCTCGATCTTTATCCGCATGAGCTCTCCGGCGGCATGCAGCAGCGCGCCAATATCGCCATCGCCATCGCGCTCGACCCGACGCTGCTGGTGCTGGACGAGCCGACCACGGCGCTCGACGCCAGCGTGCAGTCGGAAGTCATCGCCATCCTCGACGATTTGCGCCGCGACCACAAAACCAGCATTCTTCTCATCAGCCACGACATCAACCTGATCCGCCGTTCCTGCGACCGCGTCGCGGTGATGCAGTCAGGCACCGTGGTCGAGAGCGGCGGCGCCGCGGATGTCTTCGAGAATCCGGCCCATGCCTATACCAACGCGCTGATCGCCTCGATCCCGGCGCTCAATTTCACCAAGCGCGACGGGCGGCTGGCCGAGACTGGCACGACCATTCGCGATCGCCCCAAGGCGACCGTTAACGGTCTCGATCAAAGAGACGGGCAGACCGCCATCGCCTGCAAGGAGATCAGTCATTCCTTCGGCGACCAGGCGGTGCTGCACAAGGTCGACCTCCGCATCGAGCAGGGCGAGACCTTTGGCCTGATCGGCGAATCCGGCTCCGGCAAATCGACCCTGGCGCGGATCGTCACTGGGCTGCAGACGCCCACCGAAGGATCGGTCGAGCTGTTCGGCAGGACGGTGGCCCCCCGCGCCGAGAGGCGGGCGCCAGGCGAACGGCGCGACGTGCAGATGGTCTTCCAGTCGCCCGACCGCACGCTCAATCCGCGCCACCGGATCGGGCGGATCATCAGCCGGCCGCTGCGGCGGCTTGCCGGGCTTGGCCGGAGCGATGCGAAAAACCGCGTTGCCGAGCTTCTCCGCTCCGTCCGGCTGGCGGACACAACCGCGGAACAGAAGCCACGCTCGCTGTCCGGCGGCCAGCGGCAGAGGGCGGCGATCGCTCGCGCCTTCGCCGGCGCGCCGAAAGTGGTGGTGCTGGACGAGCCGACCTCGGCGCTCGACGTCTCCGTGCAGGCGACGGTGCTCAACCTGCTCAACGATCTGCAGCGCGACAGGAACACGACGTACCTGTTCATCAGCCACGATCTCAGGGTGGTGCGTTACATGGCCGACAGGATCGGCGTGCTCTATCGCGGTCGGCTGGTCGAGACCGGCACGTCCGAACAGGTATTTGGCGGGCCCAACCACCCCTACACGAAGCAGCTTCTGGCAGCGTCTTCGGATGAGTCACCTGCGGTCTCCGTCCAGGCGGAGATTACGGCCGAAATCAATTCGAACAGCGGGTGCGCATTCGCCGGCCGCTGTCCGTTGGCGCAGCCCGGTTGCCTGAAAGCGGAACCGCCCGCCACCGATGCGGGCGACGGCCATCTGATCGCCTGCTGGCGGCGCGGCGAATTGTCCTGAAGCTTCAGGGCCGCTGCGAAGCCGAGACGAGATCGGCCTTGCGCCGCGCCGTCTCCAGGCCGACCGCGATGAAGCGGCGCGCATGGCGGGCGAGCTCCATATTGTCGGTCCACAGATTGCGCCAGATCGCCGTCTTCCGCGACAGGTTCTCGTCGACGATCTCCGAGGAGAAGGACTCGAAGCTGAGGTCGTCGCTGTAGCCGATCGCCGTCAGCGCATCGAAGATCGCGGCGAAGTCGATGCTGCCGGTGCCGAGGAAGCCGCGATGGCTCTCGCCGATATGGACATAGCCGATCTTCTTCGCGGCGTGGCGGATGGCCAGCCCGACATCGGCCTCCTCGATGTTCATATGGAAAGTGTCGAGATGCAGGAAGATGTTGTCGGAGCCGGTGTCCTCGATGAAGGCCAGTCCTTGCGCGGCGGTGTTGAGCAGGTTGCTCTCGAAGCGGTTGACGATTTCGAGATTGAGCGTGACCCCGGCAGCCTTGGCGCTCTCGGCAACCTTGGCAAGTGTCCCGGCGCTGCGGTTCCACTGGTCGCGCGTCGGTGCTTCGGTCTGCAAACCGTGACTGGTCGAGAGGATGCCGCCGACCTTTTGACCGCCGAGGTCGCGCGTGAGGGCGACAGTGCGGTTCAGGATCTCGACGCCGCGCGCGGCGACCGCCTTGTCGGGGCTGGAGATATCGCCATCGGCCGGCAGGCCGATGCTGATCGCAACGCCAAGGCCGAGATCGGCGATGCTCTTGGCGAGCCTGCCGATATCGACATCGGCCGGATCGAGATAGGAGAACTCGATCAAGTCGAAGCCGGCTTCCTTGGTGTTGGCGAGCGTGCGTTCGAGATCCGCCTGCGCCGAGCTCGCAGACCAGACGAAAGAATGGATTCCAATGCGCGACATGATCATCTCCGTCCGATGAATGAGGCGCGGCCGGACCGATCCGGCCGCGCCAGCCTTGGGAGCAGGCTTTTTAGCGGGCCGCCGTCCAGCCCTTGTAGTCCTTCAGGTTCTCGGCGGTGATCAGCTTCGGATCGAGCAGCACGGTCGGCTCGGCCGGCTTCTTGCCGGCAAGCACATCCGCCGCCATCGTCAGCGACTGGCCGGCCATGACATAGGGATCCTGCGAGGCGGAAGCCTTGATCATCGAGGTGCCGGAGGCGAACTCCTTCTCGATGTCGGGGGCGCCGTCGACCGCGGTGATGATGAATTCCGAGCGATTGAGCTGCTTGGCGGCGAGCTGCGCGCCGATCGCCGTCGGATCGTTGATGGCGAACACCGCGTCGATCTTGTCGAAGCGGGTGAGCAGCGACTGGAACACTTTCAGGCCGCCGTCGCGCGAGCCTTCGGCGTTCTGGTCGTCGGACAGGACCTTGATGTCGGCATGCTGCGCAAGCACGTTCTTGCAGCCCTTGACCCGCTCCAGGATCGACGACGAGGCCGGGCCGTTGAGAATGACGTAGTTGCCTTTGCCGCCGGTGTGGTCGACCAGATACTGGCAGGCTTCCTCGCCGGCCTTGACGTTGTTGGTCATCACGGTGACGTCGGCGCCCGGCGCCGAAACGTCGAAGGCGGCGACGACGATGCCGGCCGCCTGCGCCTTCTTGACCGCGGGCGCGATCGCCTTGGCGTCGACGGCGTTGAGCATGATGACGTCGACGCCGGCGGCGATGAAGGAATCGATCTGCGAGACCTGCTTGTTGAGGTCGTAGTCTGCCGAGACGGACGTTACCTCGACCTTCGGATTGATCTTTTTGGCCGCGTCCTCGATGCCCTTGATGGTGGCGACGAAGAAGGGGTTGCCGAGCAGGCCGACCGAGATGCCGACCTTGTTGAGGTCCTTGGCCGATGCCGGCGCGATGGCGAGGGCCGCGAGAGCCGCGCCGCAGAGAAGTTTGGCGATGGTCTTCATTTACTTGCTTCCTCCGATTGCTCCGCGCCTCTCACGGTGCGTTACACACAATCCGGCTCATCTTGGCCGGCGACCAAGGTCAATCACGTTCTTGCTCCGGCCTGGAGCCGGTAACGGTCGAGGGCGACCGCCACGATGATGACCAAACCCTTGATGATGTACTGCCAGATGTCCGAGACACCGGCCAAAATGAGCCCGTTGGAAAGCACGGCGATGATCAGCCCGCCGATCAGCGTGCCCCAGATCGAGCCGACGCCGCCAACGAAGCTGGTGCCGCCGAGAATGACGGCGGCGATGGCATCGAGCTCGTAGGACTGGCCGAGCTGCAGGCCATTGGCGGCGTAGAGCCTGGCGGCCGACATGACGCCGCCCAGACCAGCGAGCAGGCCCGACACGCCATAGACGAAGAGCAGCACCAGCGGCACCTTGATGCCGGTGAGGCGCGCCGCCTCGGCATTGCCGCCCACGGCATAGATCCAGGTGCCGAGCACGGTGCGCTTGAGCACCAGCCAGGACAGCACCACCACCGTCAGCGCGATGATGACGAGCCACGGAATGCCGAACAGCGAACCATTGCCGATGAAGTCGAAAGGCAGGTCGGAATTGAACACCGTCGTGTCCTCGCCGAGCAGGCGGGCGACGCCGCGCACGGCGGTGAGCGAGCCCAGCGTGACGATGAAGGGCGGCAGCTTGATATAGGCGACAAGCAGCCCGTTGATGACGCCGAAGCCGAGGCCGAGCAGGATGGCGGCCGGAATGCCGAGCATGCCCCAGTCCGGCACCAGCGACACCAGCACCGCGACCATCGCCGAGGCGGCGAGGATCGAGCCGACGGAGAGGTCGATGCCGCCGGTGAGGATGACGAAAGTCATGCCGGCGGCGAGCACGATATTGATCGACGACTGCTGGCTGACGATGAGCAGGTTGGTGCCGGTAAGGAAGCGCGGGTTGATGAACTGGAAGCCGACGGCAAGCAGCACCAGAACCGGCAGCATGCCGAGCGCGGCGAAGGCCGTGCGCAGCCGCCGGCTCCTGACCACTGCCTGATCCGCCGCTTTCGCCACTGTTGAGCTGTCGGTCATCTTGTCGGTCCTTCCTGGGCCGCTCCCGTCGCAAGTTCCATGATCTCTTCCTGACGCAGCGGCCTGCCCTCCGACGCCGTCACCTCGCCGGCGATGGCGCCGTCGCGCATCACCAGCACGCGGTCGGCCACGCCGATCACTTCGGGCAGCTCGCTGGAGATCATCAGGATGGCGATGCCCCTGCCGGCAAGGCTGTCGATCAGCCGGTAGATCTCCGACTTGGCGCCGACGTCGACGCCGCGCGTCGGCTCGTCGAGGATGACGACCTTGGGCTCGGTCTCCAGCAGGCGGGCAAGCAGCACCTTCTGCTGGTTGCCGCCCGACAGCGAGCCGGCATTGGCCTGCGCCGAGCGCGTGCGGATCGAGAGGTCCGCAATAGCCTTTGCCGCGCGCCTGTCGGCGGCGGTGAAATCGCGAAAACCGCCGGCGCGCGCGTCCTTCGCAAGCACGCCCATATTGATGTTGTCCGCAATCGACATGTCGAGGAACAGGCCGAGCTCCTTGCGGTCCTCGGTGAGGTAGGCAATGCCGGCCTCCAGCGCCTCGCGCGGCGAAGCAATGGCAATCGGCTTGCCGTCGAGTTCCAACTCGCCCGCACTGCGGCGGTCGGCGCCGAAGATCAACCGGGCAAGCTCGGTGCGGCCGGAACCGACCAGCCCCGCCAGCGCCAGGACTTCGCCGTGGTGAAGATCGAACGAGCAGTCCTTCAGCAATCCGCCGTCCGACATGCCGCGCACCGACAGCGCCACACGGCGCTGGCTGTCCGGCGGCCGGTGATCCTTCTTGTAGAAGGCCGAGAGATCGCGGCCGACCATCATCGAGACCAGGCGCGAGGCGTTGAGGTCGGCGCGCTCGAGGGTGCCGACATAGCCGCTGTCGCGCAATACGCTGACCCGATCGGCGAGCTGATAGACCTCTTCCATGCGATGGCTGATGTAGATGATGGCGATGCCCTGCGCCTTCAGCGTCGCGATCACCTCGAACAGGCGGTCGGTTTCGCGCGAGGTCAGCGAGGTGGTCGGCTCGTCCATGACGATGATGCGGGCGCTGGTCGACAGCGCGCGGGCGATCTCGACCAGCTGGCGCTCGCCGAGCGACAGGCTGGAGACCAGGGCG
Source organism: Mesorhizobium sp. M2A.F.Ca.ET.042.01.1.1 (assembly GCF_003997405.1). Classification (NCBI taxonomy): domain Bacteria; kingdom Pseudomonadati; phylum Pseudomonadota; class Alphaproteobacteria; order Hyphomicrobiales; family Phyllobacteriaceae; genus Mesorhizobium; species Mesorhizobium sp. M2A.F.Ca.ET.042.01.1.1. The sequence goes on along the minus strand of NZ_RZRX01000008.1, from coordinate 44,880 downwards.
CGCGCCGAAAAGGAAACGCCGAGCCGCTCGACGATTTCCCTGGCGCGGCGATTGCACTGGTCGCGATCGACGATGCCGAACCTGCGCGGCTCGTTGCCGAGGAAGATGTTCTGCGCCACCGTCAGGTTCGGCGCCAGCGACAGCTCCTGGTAGATGACGGCGATGCCCTGGGCGCGGGCCTTGATCGGATCGCCGGTGGCGACCGACGTGCCGTCGATCAGGATCTCGCCGCCGGCATCCGGCCGATAGGCGCCGGACAGCACCTTCATCAGCGTCGATTTGCCGGCGCCGTTCTCGCCCATCAGCGCATGCAGCTCACCGGCATTGACGGTGAGCGATACGTCCTGCAGGGCGCGGACGGGACCGAAGGTCTTGGAGATGTGGCGCATCTCCAGCACCGGCCTTTGCGGTGCCTCGACATGGGCGGCGGCGCTCATTGCGCAGCTCCTGCCGCCGCGCGGGCTATGTGGCGTCCGGCAATGAGGCCGCGCCAGTCGTCGCGGTAGCGGTCCAGACCCTTGAAGTCCGCGGCGCGTACCGGCTCCGGAGTCTCGGCGGCGAACTCGCGGCCAACGCTCTCGAAGGCAAGCGCCGCGGCGCCCGTGGCGCTGCCTTCCAGCGTGGCGCCCTGCCTGAAGGGCTGGCCCGGCCGTAACGCGGCCAGCAGGGCGGCGAGCAGACCGCCGGTATTCAGCCCGCCATCGACGATGACGGTGTTGCTTGAACGGATCAGATCGAGCGACAGATCGATCATCAATGCCACATAGAGCAATGCCACGGCTGCGCGCTCCTCGGCATCGGAAACCGGTCCGACGATTTCGCCCGTCCGGCCCGACAGCGGTCCGCCCGGGGCAAAGCTCGGCACGGCCATAGTGCCGGCCTCGATCGCCCGCTGTATTGAGGCGGGCGCGATCACGCCCTGCCAATCGCCGCTGATCACGGCGAATTCACGCCCGCCCATGAAGCGAATGGTCGGCACCGGGCCGCCATCGACATCGACATTGACCAGCATGTCGCGTTCGCGGTCGAGCGCCTCGAGCGGGCAGTCCGGGTTGAGCACGATCACCCAGGTGCCCGTCGACACCACAGTGACTGGTCCGAGATCCTGCCGCCGATAGGCGTGAAGCGCGGCGTTGCTGTCATGGACGCCGTTGTGAATAGCGACCGGCTTGCCGGCCCGGCCAAAGCGCCGCTCGCCGGTCACGGCGCCGGCGCGCGCGAAGGCGGGCATTTGACCACGCCAGCCCTCGGCGTCGACCAGCGAGGAGAAGTCGCGCTTGCGCGGCGCCCACAGATGCGAGTGGCAGCCGAGATAGGAGACCTCCGAAACGGCGCGCCCGCCGAAGCGCCAGCTCCAATATTGCGGATAGCCGAGGATCGCCTTCGCCGCCGAGAAGGCGCCGGGCTCCACTTCCTTCAGCCACAGCATGTGGCGGCCATAGTTGAAGCCGAGCGGCAGGCGCGGCGAGAAGGTCTCGGCGAAATCGGGAATGCGGCGATCGATCCGCGCGGCGATATCGGCCGGCGGCTCCTGCTCATAGTCGAGGATCGGATGCGTCAGCGCCGTATCGTCGACCAGCGCGAAGGTGCAGCCATGGCCGGACACCATCAGACCTCCGATGCCGTGGGCATCGGCGGCTTCGTCGACGGCGTCCAGCGCCCAGTCATGCAGGGCCGCTTCGTCAAGCACACTGAGGCTGCCCTTACGTATCCAGTCAGGTTTCGTGCGCCGTTCGTCGACGATGCGCCCGTCCTGCCCGAAGACGAACAGCTTCGAGTTGGTCTTGCCGAAATCGAGCACCGCCATCTTCACTGGACGGCTCCCGAAGTCGAGGCGATACGCACGGTGACGCCGGCATCTTCCAGCATGCGCGCGTCGGCGTCGGAAAGGCCGTCATCGGTCACCAACGTGCCGATGCGCGACAGCGGCAGCGCGACGTTGCGGGCATGGATCGACAGCTTGCGGCTGTCGGCCAGCACCACGATCTGGTCGGCGCAGAGACTGAGGTCGACGATCGAGCGCACCAGCAGCGGATGAGATTCCAGCACGCCCTCATGGCCCAGCCCCTGCGCGCCGAGAAAGAACTTCGAGGCATAGAAGGGCGTGGCCTGGGTGAGCGAATGGATGATGCCGGGCTCGCGGTGCAGATCGCCGCCGGCGATGGTCAGGCTGCAGTGGCCATGGTCGCTGAGATAGGCGGCGAGCGGCATGGAATTGGTGAAGAGGCGGATGTTGCGGTCGGCGAGCCTGACGCCGAGATGGAAGCAGGTCGAGCCGCCATGGACGATGACCGCATCGCCGTCGCGCACCATGGTGGCGGCGACAGCGGCGATCTGCCGTTTGGCATCGACCGCCAGATCTCGGTTCTCGTCATACGGCCTGGCATAGGCGATGCCGGCTTGCGAGGCGCCGTCGAGCGCCGAGATGCCGCCATAGACCTTCCTGGCCTCGCCAGCCTCGTCGATCTTGTCGATGTCGCGCCTGACCGTCGCGGCCGAGACGCCGAGCCGCTCCTGCAGCTCGCGCACCGAGGCGAACGGCCGGTCCCGCAATAGCTCGACGATCTGACGCTGGCGGCCGGAGTCGCTCAATTTTTTCCTCCCGACAATGCCATTTGCACGGCAATTGGTGCAACTTACTCAACATCGGACGGATTGCAAGCCAGTTTTGATGATAGTAGATCACAGTTGACGTAGATCGCTCGCATCTGCGATATCATCACCCATCACTCTCCCGTGACGGGAGATCGTGCGAGACCGACCGAGCCGTTGGAGGAAGATCGCCATGGCGACCACAGTTGATGCGCAGGAGCTGGCTGCCTTGCGGGCGCTTTCGGCCGCCATCGGCGCCGATCCGCACCTGACCCAGGCAGCCGGCGGCAACACATCGCTGAAGGCAGGCGACACACTGTGGATCAAGGCCTCCGGCACATGGCTGAAGGACGCGCTGACCGACGACATCATGGTGCCGGTGGCGATGGGTCCGCTCATCGAGGCGGTGGAACGACGCGATCCGAGCGCCGACAAGCCGCAGGCCTTCGCCATCGATGCCCTCAATCCGCGCGGCCTGCGGCCATCGATCGAGACCACCGTGCATGCGCTGATGCCGCAACGGGTCGTGCTGCATGTCCACTGCGTCGAGACGATCTCACTTGCCGTCCAGGCCGATTGCGAGGCCGAGGCCGGGCGGCGTCTTCAGGGGATTGCGTGGGCGTATGTCCCCTATCGCCGGCCGGGCCTGCCGCTTGCCCAGGGCATTGCCGAACGCCTCCGGCCGGGGGTCGACGTGCTGATCCTCGGCAATCACGGCCTGGTCGTCGCGGCGGAGACGGTGGCCGAGGCGGAGCGTCTGCTGCATCGGGTAAGATCGCTCCTGGCCCGCCCGGCGCGACAGACAGCAGCCCCGGATATCGCGGCGCTGACGGCGCTTGCCGGCGCCAGCGGCTACCGATTGCCGGCGGATGTCGAGGCGCATGCGGTGGCGCTCGACCCGGACAGCTGCCGCATCGCAGAAGCCGGCAGCCTCTATCCGGACCACGTCATCTTTCTTGGCCGGGGCTCCGTCGTGGCAAGGTCCGGCGAGCAGGTCGCCGACGTCGCCGCTCGGCTGAGCACGAATCCCGTCGCGGTGCTCTTTCCCGGCGCCGGCGTGCTGATGCGCGGCGACGCCAGCTCCGGCGCTGACGCCATGCAGCGCTGCCTCGCCGACGTGACCGCGCGCATCGACATCACGGCGCGATTGAACTATCTCACCGCCGCCGAGAATGACGAGCTGGTCAACTGGGATGCCGAGCAGTATCGCCAGAAACTCAACGCCGCGGGTTAGGTGAATGGTGCCGCTCGCAGTAGGCATCGACATCGGCACGTCCGGGTCGCGTGCCGTTGCGATGCGTCCGGACTTCTCCATCGCCGCGAGCGCCGCCGCGCCGCTCGATCGCTTCGGCGCGAACGGCCGCGATCCTGCCGTCTGGTGGGCCGCGGTCGAGGCGACGCTACGGGAACTCTTCTCACAAATCGACCGCGGAGCGGTGCGGACAATCGCCGTGGACGGCACGTCCGGCACCTTGCTGCCGATCGACAGCGCCGGCCGGCCGCTGGCCGAGCCGCTGATGTACAACGACAAGGTTCCCGATGCGGCCATCCTCGCCGCGATCGGCGGCGCGGCGCCGGAAGCAAGCGCCGCGCATGGGGCGACATCCGGTCTCGCCAAGACGCTCTGGTTCCAGCGCCTGCCAGACATCCATGCCGTGCTGCACCAGGCCGACTGGATCGCCGGACAATTGTCCGGCCGCTTCGACGTCAGCGACGAGAACAACGGCCTGAAGACCGGCTACGACGCCGAGGCGCGCCGCTGGCCGGGATGGATCGCGGCGACCGGCATGCGCATGGAGCTTCTTCCTGCCGTTGTCAGGCCGGGCAGCGTAACCGGCAGGCTTACGGCAGCCGCCGCCGGCCTGTTTGGCCTGCCGCGCGACGTCGCCGTCGTTGCCGGCACCACGGATGGCTGTGCCTCGTTCCTGGCAACGGGCGCGGTGGCCGCCGGCGACGGCGTGACCGCGCTCGGATCGTCGCTGACCATCAAGATCCTGTCCGACCGGCCGATCTTTGCACCGCGCTATGGCATCTATAGCCACCGGCTCGGCGACGCCTGGCTGGCGGGCGGCGCATCGAACACCGGTGGCAAGGTGCTCGCGCAGCATTTTTCGCTTGCCCGCATCATCGAGCTCAGCGCGGCGATCGATCCCGCGACGGAGACCGGCCTCGATTATTATCCGCTCGGCTCGCCCGGCGAGCGCTTTCCCATTGCCGATCCGGCGCTGCAGCCGCGGCTCCTGCCCCGGCCGCGATCCGACGCCGACTATCTGAAGGCGATGCTGGAAGGGATCGCGGCCGTCGAGGCGCTCGGCTACCGGAGGCTTGCCGAACTCGGCGCACCCCGGCTGACATCGGTGCGCAGCGTCGGCGGCGGCGCCGCCAATGCCGCCTGGACCGCGATCCGGCAACGAAAGCTCGGCGTCGAATTCCGGGCCGCTCTGTCCGACGAGGCAGCCGCGGGCACGGCACGGCTGGCGCTCAAGGGCGCAAGCGAAGCGGGGCTGCTGTGATCGAGAAACATGCCGAGCATCTCGACGGGATCGCAGCGCTCGCGGAGCGCTACGACGTGTTCCTGCTCGACCAGTTCGGCGTGCTGCATGACGGGCAGCGGCCTTACCCTGGCGCGGTCGAAGCCCTGTCGGCGCTAAAGCGGGCCGGCGAAACGGTGGCGCTGATCTCGAACTCCGGCAAGCGGGCGGAGCCCAATGAGAGGCGGCTGCTTAAGCTTGGTTTCGAGGCGGGAAGCTGGGACCATTTCGTCTCATCCGGCGAGGTGGCCTGGCGCATTTTCACGGACATGGCGCGCGAAGGCACGCTTCCGGCCGGCACAAGATGCCTGCTGATCAGCCGCGACAGCGACCGCTCGGCGATCGAGGGCCTGCCGCTTGTTTTGACCGAGCGCGGCGACGACGCCGAACTGGTGCTGATCGCGGCCAGCGAAGGCGACCGCTACGACCTCGATCACTACCGCGGGCTTCTCGGCCCGGCAGCGGCGCGGCAGGTGCCGTGCTTCTGCACCAACCCGGATCGGATCATGCTGACCGCGGTCGGACCGCGCTTCGGCGCCGGCGAAATCGCCGACCTTTACGAACGTCTCGGCGGCAGCGTCACCCGTATCGGCAAGCCCTTCCCGGCGATCTACGAAGCGGCGCTGGCGCTGGCAGGAAATCCAGCGCGCGGCGACGTGGTCTGTGTCGGCGACAGTGTCGAGCACGATATCGCCGGCGGACAAGCCGCCGGCGTGGCGACCGCGCTGGTTCTATCCGGGATATTGGCCGACAGCGGCGACCTTGCCGGACTTTTCGACGAGTTGGACGCGCATCCGGATTACATGCTGGACGCGTTCCGGTGGCGCTGACTATTCGATCCTGCTGCCGCTCGCCGGGTCGAAGAGATGCAGCGCCGCGGGATCGGCGGCCAGCCGAATCGTGTCGCCGGGCCTGACATCGCTGCGGCCCATGACGAACACGCAGATCTGCTGGTTGGCCAGCCTGACATAGAACTGTGTCGACAGGCCGAGCGGCTCGACTACTTCGACCTCGGCTTTGAGCGCACCATCGTCGACCAGCTTGATGTGCTCCGGCCGCAGACCGATGGTGAGAGCGTCGCCGTCCTTAAGCGGCAGACCATCCGGCAGCCGAAGCTTCTGGCCGTCGGCGAACACGGCATCGACCTTGCCGCCCTTGGCGACCTTAGCCGGCAAGAAATTCATGCCGGGCGAGCCGATGAAGCCGGCGACGAAGGTGTTGGCCGGCCGGTCGTAAAGCTCGAGCGGGCGGCCGACCTGCTGCACATATCCGTCATGCATGACGACGATGCGGTCGGCCATGGTCATCGCCTCGACCTGGTCGTGCGTGACATAGACGGACGTGGTCTTAAGCTGCTGGTGCAGCGCCTTGATCTCGGCGCGCATATGGACGCGCAGCTTGGCGTCGAGGTTGGAAAGCGGCTCGTCGAACAGGAACACCTTCGGATCGCGCACGATGGCGCGGCCCATGGCGACGCGCTGGCGCTGGCCGCCGGAGAGCTGGCGCGGCAGGCGGCCGAGATAGGCGTCGAGGCCGAGCCGCTTGGCGGCGGCGCCCACCCTGCCCTCGATCGTCGTCTTCTCGGCCTTCTTCAGCATCAGGCTGAAGCCCATGTTCGACGAGACATCCATATGCGGATAGAGCGCGTAGGACTGGAACACCATGGCGATGTCGCGGTCCTTCGGCGCGACATCGTTGACCAGCCGCTCGCCGATATGGATCTCGCCGCCGGTGACCTCTTCGAGGCCGGCGATCATGCGCAGCAGCGTGGACTTGCCGCAGCCGGACGGGCCGACCAGCACGACGAACTCGCCGTCGGCGATCTCCAGATCGACGCCGTGCAGGATGCGCAGCGAGCCGTAATCCTTCTCGACATGTTGCAGCGTTACGGATGCCATCTTTTATCCTTTGACCGCGCCGGCGGTGAGGCCGGTGACGAGATAGCGTTGCAGGAAGGCGAAGAAGACGCAGACCGGGATCAGCGCCAGGATGGAGGCCGCCATCATCTGCCCCCAGTCGACGGCGAATTTGCCGATGAAGGTGAGCAGACCGACGGCGAAGGTCTTCTGCTCGTCGCTGGAGATCAGCATCAGCGCGAACAGCAATTCGCTCCAGGCGGCGGTGAAGACGAAGCCGAGCGTGGCGCCCATGCCGGGCAAGGTCAGCGGCACGATCACCCGGCGCATCGCTTGGGCGCGGGTGCAGCCGTCGATCATCGCCGCTTCCTCGAGGTCCTTCGGGATGCCGTCGAAGAAGGACTGCATCAAGAAGGTGGCGAAGGCCGTGTTGAAGGCCGTGTAGATGATGATCAGGCCGATCAGGCTGTTGGTGAGTCCGAGATCGCCCATGATGCGGTAGATCGGCGGGATGACCATGACCAGCGGGAAGGTCTGGGTGAGCAGCAACAGGATCGCCAAAGTCGCCTTGCCGCGGAAGGTGAAGCGCGACATGGCGTAGCCGGCCAGCGTGGCGATCACCGTGACGAACGCCGCCGTCGACACCGAGACGATGACGCTGTTCAGGAAATAGCGCGGGAAGTCGGAGGCCTCGAGCACGGTGGCGAAGTTCTTGAGCGTGGTCTCAGACGGCCAGAAGGTGATGCCTTCGGAATAGAGCAGGCGCTCGGGCGTCACCGAGATCTTCAGCGTCCAGAAGATGGGGAACAGCGCGAAGATCACGTAAGCCGCGATGGCCGCGTAGAGGCCGATGCCGCCGAAGATGCGCGAGGAGGTGGAGCGACCGGCGATCATCAGACGTGCCTCACCAGCGTGCGGCGGATGGCGATCAGGCCGATGGCGTAGGCGATGAGCAGCACAAGGAGCAGCACCGCGACGGCCGAGGCATAGCCCTTGTCCAGCGACTTGAAGGCGCTGACGTAGATGTAGACCGGCACCGTGCTGGTGGAGCCCGCCGGCCCGCCCTCGGTCATGACGAAGATCAAATCGGCGAAGGTGGCGATCCAGATGGTGCGCAGCATGACAGTGATGACGATGGTGGGCGCCAGGAAGGGCAGCGTCACCTTGGTGAAGCGCTGCCAGGGCGAGGCACCGTCGATGGCCGCGGCCTCATGCAGTTCGGACGGGATCGACTTCAGCGCGGCGAGCAGCGTGATGGCAAAGAAGGGGATGCCGAACCAGATGTTGGCGACGATCGGCCCCCACATGGCGGTGGCGGGGTCGGAGAGCACGTTGGTCGGCTCGGCCTTGAGGCCGAGCGCGAACAGCCAGTGCGGCAGCGGCCCGATGATCGGGTTGAACAGCCACGCCCAGGTGAGGCCCGAGAGAAAAGACGGCACCGCCCAGGGCAGGAAGACGACAGCTTGCACGACCTTGCGGCCGTAGAAGGGCTTGTCGAGCAGCAGCGCCAGGCCCAGCCCAAGGAAGAACTGGAAGAACAGGCTGGCGACCGTCCACCACAGCGTATTGATCAGCGCCTGTCCAAGCACCTGGTCGGAAAACATCGCCTGGTACTGGGCAAGGCCGACATATTGCGACTTGAAGGCGGAGAATTTGCGGAAGGAATAGCTGATGCCGATGATCAGCGGCACCAGAAGCACCAGGACCAGCAGGACAATAGAAGGCGAAAGATAGAGCCATGGCTCGATCGCAGCCTTGCTCAGCCGCCTGTTGCGCGGCCGGGCGGCGGATCGGATTTCGGACACTGCGTAGGTCATGCGTTTTTGGCTCTACGGGGTGATAGGTGGATGCTGGCGTATGCGACAGCGCCCTTCTCCCCGTTCTACGGGGAGAAGATGCCGGCAGGCAGATGAGGGGCGGCGCCAGCTTTTCAGAACTCAGCGCTGCCCCTCATCCGTCACTTCGTGACACCTTCTCCCCGTAGAACGGGGAGAAGGAAAAGAGGCGCGAACCTAGAAATGCTGGCGCTGCCCCTCATCCGGCCCTATCGGGCCACCTTCTCCCCGTTGAACGGGGAGAAGGCGAAGACAGCGTCACTTCTTGTTCTTGGCCAGCCAGTCCTGTTGCTCCTTGGTCAGGAACTTGGCCCATTCGTCGGCCGCGTCTTTGGCCGGCTTCTGGCCGAGCAGCACTTCCTGGAAGTTCTTGATCGCCACCTGGTCGACGAAGTTGCCGAGATTTTCCAGATGCGTCGGCGGCGTCACCATTTCGTATTTGGAGCTGTCGCTGAGCTCGGTGAACCAGCCCTTGAACTGCTCGGTCTTGAAATGCGCGTCCTGGTCGGCGCCGTTGTGGATCGGGACGACGCCGACTTCCTTGGCCCATTCCAGATTGTCCTTCGGCGACAGCAGTGTGGCCATCAGCTTCCACGCCTCGTCCTTGTGCTGGGAATTGGCGAACATCGCCCAGCCGGCATAGCCCAGCGTCGGATAGGATTTGCCGCTCGGGCCCACCGGAAGCGGCGCGACGGCGAAGTCGTCGGCGCTCATCTTGTCGGCGATGCCGAGCAGCGCGTCGGGATCCTGGTTGAGCATGGCGCAGGTGCCGGAATAGAAACCGGTGACCGTCTCGTTGAAGCCCCAGCTGACGGCGTCCTTGGGCGCCAGGCCATTCTTGTACATATCGGCCAGCATCTGCAGGCCCTTGACCGAGCCTTCATCGTTGATAGTCGAGACACCGTCATCGGTGAAGTAGCCGCCCTTGCCGTCGGCAATGTTCATGAACATGTGCATGCCGTTGAAGGCGCCGGGACCGCCGCGCAGGCAGTAGCCATATTTGCCTGGGATGGCCGAGATCTTCTTGGAGAAGTCGACGAACTCGTCCAGCGTTGCCGGCGGCCGGTCGAGGCCGGCCTCCTTGAACAGCTTCTTGTTCCAGAACAGCGCGTTCACATAATAGCCGTAGGGAATCATGAACTGGGTGTTGTTGACGGTCGAGCCGAGCTGCTTGGCGCGGTCGCCCAGCGTCTTGGCGTCATCCCATTTGGCCATGTTGGGGCCGAGATCCTCGAGCTGGCCATTGTTGGCATAGAGACCCATCCAGCGTTCCGGCATCTCGACCACGTCGGGCGTGTCGCCGGCCTGCACCATGGTGAGGAATTTTTCGAAGGCCTGGCCCCAAGGCAGCGAGACCACCTCCACCTTGATGCCCGGATTGGCGCTCTCGAATTCGGCGATCTGCTTCTTCAGGAATTCGGTGCGCGGCGGGCTGGTGATGACCTCGACCAGCTTGATGGTGGTGTCGGCCAGCGCGCCGCTGGCGGAGATCGCCAGGCCGGCGACGGCGGCAAGCATGAAGGTCAGTCTTTTCATGTTCAGGACTCCCATTTTGTACACTCGTTATTTTTTTGACTTGTCGAAGGCCTGGGTGATGTCAGCCCAGAGATCCTCGACATTTTCCAATCCGACATTGAAGCGGATGGTTCGGGGGCTGACGCCGAAGCGCGCCATCGAATTGATGCCCGGCGTCTGCTCGAGCGAGGCCATTGCCGGCACGACTAGGCTTTCATGGCCGCCCCAGCTGACGCCGATGCGGAAATATTTCAGCGCATCGACGAAGGCCGGGATGTCGACATCCTCGGTGACCTCGAACGAGAACAGCCCGGCATAGCCGGCTAAGGTCTTCTTGCCGGGATGGTTGGAATAGGCGGGGTGGTTGACCCGCTCGACCTTGCCATGCGCCTTCAGCCGCTCGGCGAGGATGAGCCCGCTCTTCATGTGGTGCGGCAGGCGAAGCGGCAGCGTGCGCAGGCCGCGCAGCAAGAGCCAGCCTTCGAAGGGCGACAGCTTGCCGCCAAGCTGCGAATAGGTCTGCTCGTTGATGTGCTTGATGTGGGCGGCCGAGCCCGCCACCACGCCGGCGACGGTGTCGCTGTGGCCGCCCAGATATTTCGAGGCCGAATGCAGCACCAGGTCGACGCCATGCGAGATCGGCTTCTGGAAGACGGGCGTCGCCCAGGAATTGTCTATCGTAGTGACAATGCCCTGCTCCTTCGCCAGCCGCGTCAGATGCTCAAGATCCTGCAGCTCGAACATCATCGAGGTCGGGCTTTCGAGATAGAGCAGCTTGGCGCCGGGAAGCGCGGCCGCAACCGCGTCGGGATCCGAGCCGTCGACATAGTCGACCTTGATATGGAGGCGCGGAAACAGGCGTTCGAACAGCCGGTAGGCATCGCCATAGCAGTTGCGCACGGCCACCATGCGCTCGCCGGCGCCGACGAAGGCGAGCACGGTGGCGCTGATGGCCGCCATACCGCTCGAGAAGCCGCGCGCGGCTTCCGCACCTTCCAAGGCCGCCACGCGCGCCTCGAACTCCATCACCGTCGGGTTGTCGCCGCGCGAATAGATCGGCTGCTTTCTCCTGCCGGCGAAGGTGTCGGCCATGTCGGCGTAATTGGCGAAGGTGAACAGCGACGTCTGGTAGATCGGCGGCACCACCGCGCCGCCGGGGAACGGATCGTCATGCGCCAGCAGCGTCGCCGCGTCGCCGAGATAGTCGCTGGCCAGGGAGGCCGGATCGAAGGTGTTGGGCTGCTCGTTCATCTGCGGTCCGAAAGTTTGAGGTTGGCGGCGCCGCGCTTCAGATCGTCCTCGACGGTGGCGATCAGCTTCAGCGCCTCGGCGCGAGCGCCGTCCGGATCATGCGCTGCGATGCGGTCGAAGATGGTGCGGTGATAGGGGAAGCTGGCGTGGCCGAAATCGCGCACGCCGAGCGGATGTTCCCAGAAGCGGTGGAACATCTCGTACATGGCGGCGATGATCTGCTCGAACAGCGGGTTGCCGGAGGCGCGGAAGACCGCCTGGTGGAATTCCCAATCCTCGTCCGAAGACATGCCGGCGCGGGTGCGGAAGGCCTCCTCCATGAGGTCGAGCTTGCGCTCGATCTCGGCGATCTCGGCCTTGCCGGCGCGAATGGCGCAAAGCGCCGCCGCCTCCGCCTCCAGCGCGCGGCGGATTTCCAGCGTCGCCATCAGGCCGGCGAAATCATTGCCGCCGGCCAATGTCAGCGGCATGTGCAGCATGTCGGGCGAGACGGCGGCCTTGAGATAGGTGCCCGAGCCCTGCCGCCGTTCGACAAGGCCGAGCCCCTCCCAGCGGGTCAGGGCCTCGCGCACCGTGTTGCGGCTGACCTTGAGGCGCTCGGCGAGGATGCGCTCCGTCGGCAGTTTTTCGCCCGGGCCAAGAGCCTCCTGCCGCACGAACCCCGCCAACGCTTTCAGCACCGCGTCATCGCGGGCCGTCGTCTGGATCGGGGGCAAAAGATCGGTCAAGCAGGCTGCGCCTAAAGTGGTTCAATGGTCCAACCAATTTCTGCACAGACCGGAAGGCGAGTCAACGGTCGAAATGAGCGAGAGCCGCTTGCACCGAGCGCAAGTGCTTGCCGGCCTGCCGACAGGGATTTTGCGAAGACATCATTTGCCATTTTATCCTCCGATCTATGGCTTGTGTCAGGGGTGGTGAAGCACGCTCAGGCCGCCATCCGCGACGAGGCAGGCGGCGTTGATGAAGGGGCATTCGTCGGAGACGAGGAAAACCGTCGCCATGGCGATTTCTTCGGGCGTCGCGATGCGCCCGCCTGGATGCAGCGCCAGCGTCTTGGCGCGCGCGGCCTCCGGATCGTCGAAACTGTTCCAGTAGTCGATGACCTTCTGCGTGGCGACATAACCGGGCGCCAGCGCGTTCACGCGAATATTGTTGCCGGCATATTCGATCGCCAGCGATTTGGTCAGGCCGAGCAGCGCATGCTTGGCGACGGGATAGGGAAAGGTGTGCGGGATGATGGTGAAGGCGTGGGTGGAGGCGATGTTGAGGATCACACCGCCACCCTGCCCGATCATCCCCGGCAGCGCCGCCTTGGCGCAGTGCCAGGCGCCCTTCACATTGACGTCGAGATTGCGCGTCCAGTCGTGCTCGGTGGCCTCGAGCGGCGTCGAGAAGACATTGACTCCGGCATTGTTGATGACGGCGTTGATCGGGCCGATGGCCTTTGCCGCCGCCTGCATTGCGGCGTCGATTGCCTGGGCGTCGGCGATGTCGGCAGCGACATGCGCGACCTTGCCCAAACGGCCGGCGCTTTCGGCAAGCAGCTCCGCGTCGCGGTCGACCAGGAACAGCTCGGCCTTCTCGCGCAGGCAGGCCTCGGCGATGGCATAGCCGATGCCTTGCGCGGCGCCGGTGAGGAAGATGCGTTTTCCGGAGAGCCGTCCCATCAGCGCCGCCCCAATGCGGAGGAGCGCAGATTGTCGAGCAGCACGGCCAGGAGCAGGATCACGCCCCTGACGATATATTGGTAGAAGGCCGGGATGTTGAGCAGGTTCATGGCGTTCTCGGCGATGCCCATGATCAGCACGCCGACGATGACGCCCGACATCGTCGCCCTGCCGCCGGCCAGCGAGACGCCGCCGAGCACGCAGGCCGAGATGACCGAAAGCTCCAGGCCCACCGCGGCGTTGGGCTGGCCGGAGGTGATGCGCGAGGCAAGCAGGATGCCGGCGATGCCGCAGACCACGCCCTGCAGCGTGAAGATCCAGATGCGCGTCCGGTCGACATTGACGCCGGCCAGCCGCGAGGCCTCCGGATTGCCGCCGATGGCCAGCGTGTTCTTGCCGAAGACCGTGCTGTTGAGCACGAAGCCGAAGATGGCGAAGAGCACCGCCAGCACCCAGATTGGCGTCGGGATGCCTAGCAGCTTCGACAGGGCAAGCTGATAGAAATCCGGGCTGTTGATGCCCACCGCTCTGCCGTCCGAGGAGATCAGCGCGAAGCCGCGCACGATCTGCATGGTGGCCAGAGTGGTGATCAGGGCGTTGATCCGGAACTTGGCGATGACGACGCCGTTGATCCAGCCGACGACGGCGCCGCAGGCGATGGCTGCGAGCAGGCCGAGCAGGATCGAGCCGGTTGCGTTCGAGGCCATCACCGCGACCATGCCGGCAAAGGCGACGATGGAGCCGACCGACAGGTCGAAGTCGCGCGCCGCGAGACAGAACATCATCGTGCAGGCGACGATGCCGACGGTGACCACGGACTGCAGCAGGCCCAGCATGTTGCGGTCGGTGAGGAAGTTCGGCACGAGCAGCGACACCAGCGCGAAAGCGACGATGAAGATGACGACGAGGCCTTGTTCGCCGAGCAGGATCTTCTTCAATCGATCGGTCATTACAAATCCTCAGGATGCGATCGCGTCGGGGGTTTTCTTGTCGGGGAGCGCGGCCGCCAGGATCGCCCTTTCGGCGAACTGGCCGCGCGCGAGCTCGGCGCTGATGCGCCCGCCGCACATCACCAGGATGCGATCGCAGATGCCCATCACCTCCGGCAGCTCGGAGGAGACGACGATGATCGCCATGCCGTCCTCGGCGAGCTGGTAGAGCAGCTCGTAGATTTCCGACTTGGCGCCGACATCGATGCCGCGCGTCGGCTCGTCGACGATCAAAACGCGTATGTCCTGCTCGGACAGCCAGCGGCCGAGGATGACCTTCTGCTGGTTGCCGCCGGAGAGGTTGACGATGTCCTGCTTGCGCGACGGCGTGCGCACCTTGAGCTTCTTGATGAAGGTTTCGGCGGTCTCGATCTCGCTGGCGCGGCTCAGCACGCCGAAGCGCGTGTGATGGCGCCTGGACGAGATGTTGATGTTCTCCTCGATCGAGCGGCCCTGGATGATGCCGTCATGCTTGCGGTCTTCCGAGCAGAGCACGATGCCGGCGCGGATCGCGTCATGCGGGCTGTCGGCGGCAATCGCTTTGCCGTCGACGGCGATCGTGCCGCCAGAGCGCGGGTCGGCGCCGAAGACCAGCCGCATAAGTTCCGAGCGTCCGGCGCCGATCAGGCCGAAGAAGCCGACGATCTCGCCGGCGCGGGCTTCGAAGCTTGCCGGCGTGCGCAGCCGGGCGCCGCTCAAGCCATCGACCTTGAGGCGAACCTCGCCGGCCTTGCGCGGGCGAAAACCCCAGATGTCGGAGATTTCGCGGCCGACCATCTCGGCCACGACCTGGTCGCGCGTCACACCTTTGAGCGATCGGTGATGCGCGGCAAGCTTGCCGTCGCGCAGCACCGTCAGGCTGTCGCAGAGCCGGAACACTTCGTCGAGGCGGTGCGAGACATAGATGATGACCTTGCCCTCGCCGCGCAGCCGGTCGATCAGCTTAAACAGGATCTCGCTTTCGCGCGAGGACAGCGACGAGGTCGGCTCGTCAAGCGCAATGACGCGGGCGTCGAGCATCACCGCCTTGGCGATCTCGACCATCTGGCGCTCGCCGATCGACAGCGTCTTGACCTTGCGGCGCATGTCGATGTCGATGCCGGCAGATTTCAGCTTGGCGCCGACATCGTCGAGCATGCGGCGGCGGGCGATCACGCCGGCGCTTGCTGGAAACCGACCGAGGCTGAGATTCTCGGCGACGGTCAGCTCCGGCACCAGCTGCAGTTCCTGGTGGATGACGATCACGCCGTTGTCGAAGGCGTTCCTGGTCGAAGCATAGGCCTGGACCTTGCCGTCGATGCGTACCTCCCCGGCATCGGCATGCTGGTCGCCGGACAGGATCTTGATAAGGGTCGATTTGCCGGCGCCGTTCTCGCCCATCAGCCCGTGCACGGCGCCCTTTTCGACGCCGAACGACACATCCGACAAGGCTCTGACGCCAGGATAGGTCTTGGTGATGTTGGAGAATTCGAGAAAGGACACGGGCCTCGATCCTTCTTGAGCATGCCAAACGGGCGGCGGCATCAAGCCCCCGCCCGTTTGTACAGGGAGGACTATTCGATGCCGAGGTCCTTGCGCACCTTCTGGTAGTCGTCGCGCTTGGCCAGCGCGCCGGCAGTCAGCGTCAGCTTAGCCGGCTCCTTGTTGTTGGCGATCCAGTCATACATGTCGAGCGCCGTCTCGTAGCCGTGGCGCTTGGGCGAGATGATCACCGTGCCGACGAAACCGGTGGCGGCGGGCTTCTTGAACTCGTTGATCGCCGATTCCGCGCCGCCGATGCCGACGCCGATCACGCCGTCGGCCGAAATGCCGACGCTTTCGGACGCGCGCACGGCGCCCAGCACCGCCTCGTCATTGAGGCCGAAGGCGATCCACTTCTTGATGCCGGCATGGGCGTTTAGCACAACCGTCGCGGCGTTGAGCGCGGCTTCGGTATCGGTCTTGGCCTGCGGCGCGTCGAAGATGTTTTCCGCCTTGAAGCCGGCTGCCTTCAGCACCGAGATCGCGCCCTCGACGCGGTCCACGGCGGTCGGCAGCTGGTCGTATGAAACGCGGATCGCGCCGACCTCGTCCATCTTCCAGCCGCGCGCCTTCATCTCGTCGACGATCGCCTGACCGACCGCCTCGCCGATCTTGGTGGCGGAGATGCCCATATGCGGCACGTCTTCCAGCGGCTTGCCGTCGGCGCCGACGAGACGGTCGTCCACCGTCATTAGCTTGAGATTGTTGGCGGCGGCCTTGGCGACGATGCCCGGGCCGAGCTTGACGTCCGGCGTGCAGACGACGAAGCCCTGCGCTCCTTGAGCTCCCAGATTGTCGATCGCCGACATCAGCTTCTCGCCGTCCTCGGCGCCGATCTTGACGAGGGTGAAACCCTTCTCCTTGGCAGCCTGGTCGGCGAATTTCCATTCGTCCTGGAACCAGGGCTCCTCGGGCTGTTTGACGATGAAGCCGATCTTGTTGTCCTGAGCGTAGGCCGACGCGATCGTGGTGACCGACAAGACGGCGAGAGCACCCGCGACGAGCGCGGTTTTCAAAAGTCGCATGATTACCTCCCAGCAAACGGCCGGGCGCTCAGCCCGGATTGATCGTGTGTAGTCAATTTTATCATACCCGTCAATTGATCTGGTATGATAAATGAGATAGATAGTCCGACAAGTGGTCGCTGGCGCAAATCACTCGCATCCGCTAAGGCCGGACCAATTGCGCGCAAACCGAAGGGTTCGCTGCCTTGGAGGAGGGGCTGAGGTGAACGAAACACCGAAGAAGGCTGACGAGGACAAGCAAGAGCGCGAGACGGCGCGTCGCCCGCGCGTCATGCCCGACGTGACCAAGGCGCTCGCCTCCGACATCTTCTCCGGCCGCTATCCGGCGGGGTCATCGCTGCCGACCGAGAATGAACTGGGCGTCGAATATGGCGTCAGCCGCACTGTGATCCGCGAGGCGCTAAAAGTGCTGGCGGCCAAAGGCCTGGTGCTGTCCCGGCCGCGCATCGGCACGGTGGTGTGCGACCAGGACAATTGGAACATCATCGATCCGCAGGTGCTGGCCTGGCATGTGCCGCATGCGTTGGACGACAAGCTGTTCGACGCGATCCTCGAGACCCGCCGCGCCATCGAGCCGCTGGTCGCGGAACTCGCGGCGACACGCGCGACGCTGCAGGAGATCGCCGACCTCGAAGCGGCCTGGCAAGGCATGGCCGGCGCCGGCGAGGATCTGACGCAATTCTCGCGCTCGGACATCGTCTTCCACCAGATCGTCTATGGCGCCAGCCACAACCCGATCTTCCGCCAGATCGGCAAGCTGATCGACACGGCTTTGCTGTTTTCGCTGGAAGCCACCGCGACGATCTCGCCGGTCCGGCGCAAGGAAGCGGCTGCGGCGCATGGCGAGGTCGTCGAGGCGCTGCGCATGCGCGACGCCGTCGCCGCGCGCAATGCGGCCAACAAGATACTCGATCTCGCCGCACGCGACCTTGTCAGCGCCAAGAAACTGAAGAACAACTGAGACCGGCATGAAGATCACCGCTCTGACCACCTATATCGTTCCGCCGCGCTGGCTGTTCCTCAAGGTGGAGACCGATGCCGGCATCAGCGGCTGGGGCGAGCCTGTGGTCGAAGGCAAGGCGCTGACGGTCGAAGCGGCGGTCAAGGAACTGGCCGACTATCTGATCGGCAAGGACCCGCGTCTGATCGAGGATCATTGGACCGTCATCCATCGCGGCGGCTTCTATCGCGGCGGGCCGATCCTGATGAGCGCCATCGCCGGCATCGACCAGGCGCTGTGGGACATCAAGGGCAAGGCGCTCGGTGTCCCGGTGCACGAGCTGCTCGGCGGCAAGCTGCGCGAGACGATCAAGGTCTATTCCTGGATCGGCGGCGACCGGCCGGCGGAAGTCGCCGCCGGCGCCAGGGACGTGGTGGCGCGCGGCTTCCAGGCGCTCAAGATGAACGGCACCGAGGAACTGCAGATCGTCGACAGCCACGACAGGATCGACGCCGCGGTCGAGCGCGTCGCCATGGTGCGCGAAGCCGTCGGCCCCAATATCGGCATTGCGGTCGATTTCCATGGCCGCGTGCACCGGCCGATGGCGCGCATCCTGGTCAAGGAACTGGAGCCCTACCGGCTGATGTTCATCGAGGAACCGGTGCTCAGCGAAAACCGCGAGGCGCTGAAGGAGATCGCCGCGCTCGGCTCGACGCCGATCGCGCTCGGCGAGCGGCTCTACAGCCGCTGGGACTTCAAGCCGGTGTTCGAGGAGGCTGTCGTCGACATCATCCAGCCGGATCTCTCCCATGCCGGCGGCATCACCGAATGCCGCAAGATCGCGGCAATGGCAGAAGCCTATGACGTGGCGGTCGCGCCGCATTGTCCGCTGGGGCCCATCGCGCTGGCCGCATGCCTGCAACTCGACGCCGTGAGCTACAATTGCTTCATCCAGGAGCAGAGCCTTGGCATCCACTACAATGCCGGCAACGACCTGCTCGACTATGCCGCCAACAAGGACGTGTTCCGCTACGAAGATGGTTATGTCGCGATCCCCGACGGACCCGGTTTGGGCGTCGAGATCGACGAGGATCATGTGAAGGAGCGTGCCAGGGAAGGGCATCGCTGGCGCAACCCGGTCTGGCGCCACAAGGACGGTTCGTTTGCCGAATGGTAAGCCGGCGAGTTTTTCGCCACGCGATGGTTTATAGGGCCACTGCCGCGGGTGCGATCGCCGCGAGGCCGGCTTCCGTCAGCGCGTAGATGCCGCGCTCGGCGCGGGCGAACCAGCCATAGTAATTGTGCTGCAGGATGCTCGCGGCGCGCGGCGAAAGCGTCTTCAGGTCGCGCGGCCGTTTCGGGCCGTCGGCCATCGCGGCGGCGCAGGCCAGCGCCTCCTGCCGGTAGGCGGTCATGATCGGCTTCTTGCGCGTGCTGCCGCCGACGGACGGATCGCCCTTGCGGCGGTGATGTTCCTCGACCAAGCGCGAGCGCCGGCGCGGGTCGCGTCGCGGCGGCAGGGCGGCGGGACTGAGCAGCAGCTCCACCTCGCCCTTCTTCCCGACGCCCAGCAGGCCGAAGCCGAGGCGGCGGCAAAGCGCGCGAAAGCGTCGGTCGTGCTCCCGGCCCTTGCCGCGCGCCGACATCAAGGCGGCGAGCCACACCTCGTCACAGGCCGCCGCGCGGTCGACGGCTTGCAGGACGAGCTCGAGGTTGAATTGCAGCTTGAGCTCGCAGATGACGACGACCGGCGGCTCGCCGGCGCGCACGCCGACCACGTCGCAGCCGCCGACCTCGCCCTTGACGGCGAAATCCATGCTCTCGAGAAACCGCTTCACCGGCTCATAGAGGGAGGTTTCCTGCATGCCACAGGCATAGCCGATTCGCGGCTGGTCGGCCCAGCGGCACCATCGCGATCACGGGCACCGATGTCAGGCGCGGTGCAGGTAATCCTCGATCGACTTCGCCTTCATCTCGATCGAGAAGCCGGGCGACTGGGGCGGCATATAGGCGGCATCGCGGATCACGCAGGGCTCGATGAAATGCTCGTGCAAATGATCGACATATTCGATGACGCGCCCGTCCTTGCTGCCTGACACGGCGACATAGTCGATCATCGACAGATGCTGGACATATTCGCACAAGCCGACGCCGCCGGCATGCGGCCAGACCGGCAGGCCGAACTTGGCGGCGATCAGCAGCACCGCCAGCACTTCGTTCAGCCCGCCCATGCGGCAGGAATCGATCTGCACCACATCGATCGCGCCGCCGGCGATGAACTGCTTGAACATGATGCGGTTCTGGCACATCTCGCCGGTCGCGACCTTGATCGGCGCGACAGCCTTGCGGATCTTGGCGTGGCCGGCGACATCGTCGGGACTGGTCGGCTCCTCGATGAAGAAGGGCTCGGCGAAGGCAAGGTCCTTCAGCCAATCGATCGCCTGGTCGACCTCCCAGACCTGGTTGGCGTCGATCATCAGATAGCGGTCCGGGCCGATGACCTCGCGGGCGATCCGCAAGCGGCGGATGTCGTCGGCGCGGTCGCGGCCGACCTTCAGCTTGATGTGGTTGAAGCCATCGTCGACCGCTTCCTGGCAGAGACGCCTGAGCTTGTCGTCGGGATAGCCGAGCCAGCCGGCCGAGGTGGTGTAGCAGGCATAGCCCTCGCGCTCGAGCGTGGCGATGCGCTCAGCCTTGCCGGCCTCGGCCTTCCTCAGGATTGCCAGTGCTTCAGCGGGCGTGATGGCGTCGGTGAGATAGCGGAAGTCGACGATGCGCAGGATTTCTTCCGGGCTCATCTCGGCGACGAGCCGCCAGACCGGCTTGCCGGCTTCCTTGGCCCAGAGATCCCACACCGCGTTGACCACCGCGCCGACTGCGAGATGCATGGCGCCCTTGTCCGGCCCGATCCAGCGCAACTGGCTGTCGCCGGTCACGTGATGCCAGAAACGGCCGGGGTCCTCTTTCACCCAGTCAAGATCGAGCCCGACGACGAGATGGCGCAGCGCCTCGATCGCCGCGCAGCAGATCTCGTTGCCGCGGCCGATGGTGAAGGTGAGGCCATGGCCCTTCAGCGACGGGACATCGGTGTCGAGGATGACATAGGCGGCCGAGTAGTCAGGATCCGGGTTCATCGCGTCGGAGCCATCGAGGCTTTGCGACGTCGGGAAGCGCAGGTCGAAGGTTCTGAGGTCCGTGATTTTCGTCATTGCTGCCTCGTGCTCGTCATTGGACCGCCGTAACGGCCTCAGATCGACCAGCCGCCGTCGATGTTGTAGGCCTGTCCCGTCGTATAAGTGGCGCCGGCGAGATAGACGGCTAGGTCGGCGATCTCTTCCGGCGTGCCGATCCTGCCCATCGGCTGGCGGGCGATGAAGGCCGCGCGCGCCGCTTCATAGTCGCCCTGCGCCTGCATGCGGCCCTGAAGCGAGGGGCTTTCGACCGTGCCTGGGCAGATGGCGTTGCAGCGTATGCCCTTGGCGACATAGTCGGCCGCGATCGACTTGGTGAGACCGATGACGGCCGCCTTGGTCACGCCATAGGCAAAACGGTTCGGCACGCCCTTCGGGGCGCCGGCGACCGAGGCCATGTTGATGATCGCGCCGTCGCCGCGCTCCAGCATGCCGGGCAGCACGGCGCGGATCGTGCGGATCATGGCGCGCACATTGAGGTTGAAGGCGAAGTCGAGGTCCTCGTCCTTCATCTCCAGGATCGAGCCGGCATGGACGAAGCCGGCGCAGTTGAACAGCACGTCGACGTGGCCGATCTCGGCAAAGGCGGCTTTCACCGCCTCGTCGTTCAGCACATCGAGCTTGCGCGTCGTGATGCCCGGCGACCTGGCGAGCTCGGCCAGGGCCGTCTCGTTGATGTCGGTGGCATGGACGATGGCGCCTGCCCTGGCGAAGGCCAGCGCGCTTGCCCGCCCGATGCCTTGCGCGGCCGCCGTGACGACCACGACCTTGCCTGTGATGTCAGTCATTCTTTATCTCCGTCCTTCAGCCGGGCCGTCGCTCGACGATGTAGATGTGGTCCGCGGCCAGCACGACCTCGTCGCGCTGGTTCAAAACCTCGACGCGTTCGATGACGCGTCCGGCGTTTGGCCGTTTCGGGTCGTCTTCCTTGGCCGCGATGGTGGTGCGCGTGCGGATCGTGTCGCCGACGAAGACCGGCTTGATGAAGCGCAGCCGGTCGTAGCCGTAGGAGAAGGCGACCGGGTTGATGACGCTCGCCGTCAGGCCGACGCCGACCGAGAAGACCAGCGTGCCATGCGCGATGCGCTGGCCGAAAGGCGTCGTCTTCATGAACTCGGCGTCCATGTGATGCGGGAAGAAATCGCCAGTGTGGCCGGCATGCACGACGAAGTCGGTCTCGGTGATGGTGCGGCCGCTGGTAACGCGCGACGAGCCGATCTCGTAATCCTCGAAATAGGTGGTCTGTTCCATGTCCGGCCTTACGGCTTCGCGGCCAGCGGCGTCGCCGGCGCGGCGCTCGATTTATAGGCGGCCTCGACCAGCGCCATGGTGTGCCAGGCATCCTCGACGGAGCTGACAAGCTCGGCGTCCTCGCCGGACGCGAAGCGCTGGACATTGGCCATGCGGCCGACAAAGGCATCGGGGAACCATTCGCCGGCAAGCGGAACGGTGACCCACTCCGACCCGCCTTTCGGATGGATTTCCAGAATGTCCGGCTCGCCGCGCGGATAGTCGAGGTTGAGGCCGAGCTTGACATAGGCCGCGCCCTCGGTGCCGCAGATGCGGAACTCGCAGGCCTGGTAGCGGCGGCCGAATTTGTGATCGTGGTTGATCGAGAGTGCACAGCGCACCGTGTCGCCATAGTCGAGGATGGCGCTGGTGCGGGTCTGCGCGACCTTGTGGTTGGGATGGCCAAGCGTCTTGGCGTGGACGCCCAGCGGATCGTCGAGAAGCTGGCGGATCAGGTCGAGATAATGGATCGAGTGCATGGCGATCTCGACGCGCGGCGCCTTGAGCAGGAACTCCCAGAGCTGCCACGGCGTGTCGAGCGCCAGCAGCGCATCGAAATCGACGACCTGGCCCAGCCATCCGCGGGCGATGGCGTCCTTCAGCGCCAGCATCATCGGCGCGAAGCGAAGCTGGAAGTTGACCGCGGCCCTGAGATTCTTGGCGCGGCAGATTTCGAGGATTTCGGTCGCCTCGCCGAGATAATTGCCCATCGGCTTCTGGATCAGCGCCACCGCGCCATCGGGCAGAGCCTTCAGCACCTCGGCATGCCTACCGGGCGGGGTCGCCAGATCGAAGATCGCGTCCTGCACCGCCGCCTCCTCGACCGAACGGAACGCCGTCACGCCCCATGTCTCGGCGAGCTTCTGCGCCTTCGCCTGGTCCGGATCGTAGAGGCCGGCAATCGGGAAGCCGCCCTTGCGATAGGCGGGAAAATGCGCATCGCCGACGATCGAGCCGGCGCCGAAGGTGACGATCGGGCGCGGCTTCGACGGCTTTGGCCAGGACTGGGCCAGCGCTGCCGGATCGAAGGCCTCAGTCATGATGGAAGACCTCGTCCATCGTCGCCCACCACTCGCATTCCTTGCGTGTTTCCAGCGGCTCCTGGCAAGGCATGCAGACCGACCACCATTCCTGTGTCTTCGGGTCGGCGGCCATCTTGGCCATGTCGGCGGCGTAGTCGGTGCCGTGATACTCGAAATAGGAGAACAGGAGGTTCTCCGGCCGCTTCAGGTAGATCGAGTAGTTCCTGATGTTGCAGGCCGAAATCATGGCGAGAACGTCCGGCCAGACGGCGGCGTGAAGGCGGACATACTCGTCGACCTTCTCCGGCTTCAGGCCCAACACCATTCCCATGCGCTGCATATCCGCCTCCCTATTTCACGATCGCCGTGGTGAATTCGGCGATGCTTCTTGCCTTGACCGCGTCCCAGTCCCAGTCGATGCCGATGCCGGGTTCGCTGGGCGCCAGCGCATGGCCATCCTCGATGCGCATCTTGGCGCCCGTCAACTCGTCGAGCTGCGGAATATACTCGACATATTTGCCGTTCTGGATGGCGCAGACCAGGCTGACATGCAACTCCATCAGGAAATGCGGGCAGACCGGCATGTCGAAGGCCTCCGCGGCATGGGCGACTTTCAGCCAGGGCGTGATGCCGCCGATGCGGCCGACATCGACCTGAATGATATTGGCGCCGCCTTTCTGCATGTACTCGCGGAAATGCCTGATCGAATAGAGCGACTCGCCGACGGCGATCGGCGTCGCCGTCGAATTCGACAGCCGCACATGGCCGTCTATGTCGTCGGCCGGCAGCGGCTCCTCGATCCAGGCGAGATCGAGGTCACGCAGCCGCTCGGCGCGGCGGATCGCCTCGTCGACGGAAAAACCCTGGTTGCAGTCGGTCATGATCTCGTAGCCGTCGCCGACCGCCTTGCGCACCGCCGACAGCCGCGAAAAATCCTCCGAGCCGTGCGGCTTGCCGATCTTGACCTTCGAGCCGGTAAAACCCTTGGCCTTCGCTTCCAGCGCGTCGTCGACCAAAGCCTGCGTCTCGATATGCAGCCAGCCGCCTTCCGTGGTGTAGAGCGGGCAGCGGTCCTTGGCGCCGCCGGCGAGCTTCCAGAGCGGCAGGTTCTGTTTTCTCGCGCGCAGATCCCAAAGTGCTGTGTCGATCACGGCAAGCGCGATCGCGGTGATGGCGCCGATGGTGGTGGCGTGGGTGGTGAATTCGAGATCGTGCCAGATCGCCTCGATCTGGTCGGCGTCGCGGCCGATCAGGCGCGGCGCGAGATGGTCGGCGAGAAGCCGCATCACCGACGAGCCGCCGGTGCCGATCGTGTAGCTGTAGCCGGTGCCGGTCGCGCCGTCGGAATCGGTGATGGTGACGATCGGCGTCTCCTGGCTGACGAAACTCTGGATGGCGTCCGTGCGCTTTACCTTCGGCACGAGGTCGACCATACGCAGTTCGATCTTCTCGATTTTCGCCATGCTCAGCTCCTAAGCGACTTGCCGGTTTCGGCGGAAAACAGATGCGCGCGGCTGAGATCGAAGCTCATGCCGATCCTGTCGCCGGCTTTCAGCGGCTTGGGATTGAGCATGCGCGAGACCCAGTCGGCGCCGTTGAACTCGGCGAAGACCAATGTTTCGTTGCCGAGCGGCTCGGTGATGCTGACCGGCAGATCCACCCGGTGGACTTCGGTTTCGCCGCCCGAGCTCAGGCCGTGGCCGGTGGGATAGAAATCATCCGGGCGGATGCCGAACACTACCTTGTCGCCGGCCGCTGTCTTCGATTTGAACTGTCCGGGCAGCGGCAGGCTGTCGCCGCCGCTGAAGACCAGCCGCCCGTCGCTGACGGTCGCCTCGTGCAAATTCATCGGCGGCGAGCCGATGAAGCCGGCGACGAAACGGGTGGCGGGACGGCTGAACACCTCGTCCGGCGTGCCGACTTGCTCGATATGGCCGGAGCGCATGATGACGATGCGGTCGGCAAGCGTCATCGCCTCGACCTGGTCATGGGTGACGTAAATCACCGTCGACTTCACC
This sequence comes from Mesorhizobium sp. M2A.F.Ca.ET.042.01.1.1, assembly GCF_003997405.1. NCBI lineage: Bacteria > Pseudomonadati > Pseudomonadota > Alphaproteobacteria > Hyphomicrobiales > Phyllobacteriaceae > Mesorhizobium > Mesorhizobium sp. M2A.F.Ca.ET.042.01.1.1. Next base: position 19,637 of record NZ_RZRX01000008.1, on the reverse strand, counting down.
TTGGCATGCAGCTTCTTGATCTCGGTGCGCATCTGCGTGCGCAGCTTGGCGTCGAGGTTGGAGAGCGGCTCATCGAACAGGAAGACATCCGGATCGCGCACGATGGCGCGGCCCATGGCGACGCGCTGGCGCTGACCGCCGGAGAGCTGCGAAGGCCTACGGTCAAGCAGTTCGTCCAGGCCGAGGATGGCGGAGGCTTCCGCCACACGGCGGTCCATGTCGTCCTTGGCGGCGCCCGCGATCTTCAGCGAGAAGCCGAGATTCTCGCGCACCGTCATATGCGGGTAGAGCGCGTAGGACTGGAACACCATCGAGATGTTGCGCGAGCGCGGCGGCAAGTCGTTGACCACGCGGCCGCCGATGTCGATGTTGCCGCCGCTGATGTCCTCGAGGCCTGCGATCATGCGCAAGGTCGTCGATTTGCCACAGCCCGACGGGCCGACCAGCGCGATGAACTCGCGGTCGGCGATGTCGAGATCGATGCCATGCACGATCTCCATGTTGCCGTAACGCTTGGTGAGCTTTTTCAGCGAAACCGTTGCCATGAAGTTCAACCTTTCACCGCGCCGGAGGTGAGGCCGCCGACGAGGTGTTTCTGGACGATGTAGGTGAGGGTCAGCGCCGGGATGATCATCACCACGGCCAGCGCGCACATGCCGCGCCAGTCGATGGTGAACTCGGCCGTGTAGTCGAGCAGCCCGACGGGCAGCGTCTTGGAGTTGACGGAACGGGTCAGCTGCGAGGCCAGCGCGAATTCATTCCAGCAGGTGAGGAAAGCGAAGATGGCGGCCGAGGCGATGCCGGGACGCGCCAGCGGGAATTCGACCTGCCAGAAGGCCTGCCAGCGCGTGCAGCCGTCGATCTGGGCTGCTTCGGCGAGGTCCTTCGGCACCTGGCGGAAAAAACCGTCGATCAGCCAGATGGTGAAGGGGATGTTCAGCGCCACATAAGCGAGGATCATGCCGAAATGCGTGTCGATGATGCCGAGCCGCGCATAGACGAAGAAGAGCGGCAGCGACATGGCGATGCCGGGCACGGTACGGGTCAGCATCAGGCCGAGGAACATGCCCGACTTGCCGCGGAAGCGATAGCGCGCGAAGGCGTAGCCGCCGGCCATGCCGATGGCGACCGCGATCACCGTCGAGGTGACCGAGATGATCAGCGAGTTGCGGAAATAGTCGAGCACCGGAATGCCGCCTTTGCCGATGCCGCTGAACATGGCGACATAGGCATCGAAGGACAGCTCTTGCGGGATCCAGACCGGCGGCTTGGCCATGATCTCGACCGTGGGCCTGAGCGACGACAGCACGATCCAGATGCCCGGCAGGCAGATCAGCAGCATGGCCATGAACAGGCCGACACGATGCGCGACGGTCAGCGCGCGGCGGATCAGGCGGGCGGAGGCGTTCTCGTCCATCGTCACCACTCCGCACCGATCTGCGCGCGCGCCGCGGCGAGCTTGTTGTAGAAATAGACGGTGAAGGCGATCGACAGCAGGATCGAGAAATAGGCCATGGCGTTGGCCAGCCCCATGCGCGCATCGCTGTAGGCGGTGCGCCCGACCAGCGTCCACAACAGCTCGGTGCGACCGGCCGGGCCGCCATCGGTCATGATCTTGACGATGTCATAGGCGCGCGCGACATCGAGCGAGCGGATCGTCATGGCGATATAGGCGAAGGGCATGACGAAGGGCCAGGTCACATAGCGGAAGGTCTGCCAAGGCGTGCAGCCGTCGACGCGGGCCGCCTCGATCGGCTCCTTGGGCATGGCGAGCAGACCGGCCAGGATCAGGATGGCGAAGATCGAGGTCGACGACCAGACTTCCGCTATGGTGATGGCGGTGAAGGCGAGGTGGCTTTCGATCAGCCACGGGATGGCGTCCTGGGTGATGCCCAGCGACTGCAGCGCGTTGTTCACCAGGCCGATATTGTCGTTGAACATGAATTTGAACTGGAAGCCGACCAGGATCGGCGAGAACATCATCGGGAACATCATCAGCGTGCGCAGGATGCGCTGGCCGCGCGTCGCCTTCTCGACCAGCATGGCCAGGCCGAGGCCGAGCAGCATTTCAAGATTGAGCGCGATGGTGAGCAAGAGAACGGTGCGACCGAAGGCCCACCAGAAGTCCGGGTTGATCAAGATCGAGACATAGTTCCGGAAGCCGATCAGCACGAAGAAGGTCTCGGGCCGAGTCAGGCGGAAGGGCGTGAAGCTGGAATAGAGCGACAAAAGCAGCGGCACGAGCACAACGGCCGCCAGCACGACGAAAGCCGGCAGCAGCAGAAGAATCGGCGCGGATGGCTTCAAGCCCTTCATCGGGATCCTGTCAGCGAGGTGATGTGATCCAGCCCCGGCCGAAACCGAGGATGGCCATTTTGCGAGGCTACGCGGCCGCCTCCCCGGTTTGCGGGGAGGCGGCTGCGGGATGCGGCTGCCTAGAGCTTGCCTGCGTCCTGGAGGATTTGCGTTGCCTTGGCGGCAGCGTCGTCGAGCGCCTGCTTCGACGTCTTGTCGCCGAGGATGGCGGCCTGCAGCTCGGGATAGACGGCGTTGGATATCTCGATCCATTCCGGCGTCTGCGGCACCGCGAAGGCGTTCTTGGCGGCTTCCTGGAAAGCCTGCAGCACTTCGGTCTTGTACGGATCGGACTTCGCCTGCTCGAGATCCCATTCCCAAACCTTGGTTCGGGTGGGCAGCGGGCCGGCCGCGGCTTCCAGCTTCTGGCTGTCCTCATTGGTCAGCCACCAGACCAGCGAAGCGGCGGCTTCCTTGTTGGCGCAGTTCTCGGTCACCGAGAAGCCATGCGCGCCGGACCAGCCGGAACGCTTGCCGGACGAGCCCTTGGGCTGGACCTTGACGCCGACATTGCCGGCGACCTTGGACGATTTGGGGTCATTGAAGAAACCGGCCCAGCCCGGCCAGTCGAGGTTGATCGCCACGGTGCCCGAAGCAAAACCCTGTCCGAGATCGTCCCACAGATAGTTGGTGGTGCCGGCCGGAACCGCCTTGGCCTTGTAGAGGTTGACGAACCAGTCGAGCGCCTTGACGCCGGCCTCGGAGTTGAACGCCGGCTTGCCGTCCTTATCGAGATATTCGCCGCCATCGGCGACCACCATCTCGTAGAAGCGGCCGTTGATCGCCTCTTCCTTGCCGGCATATTGCGTGCCGTAGAAGTCAGGCGGGCTGGCGAAGAATTCGGCCTGCTGCGCCATCTCGTCGAACGTGTCCGGCGGAGCAAGCTCCTCGCCGTACTTGTCCTTGTAGGCCTTCTTCTTGGCTTCGTCCTGGTAGAGGCTCTTCTGATAGTAGAGCGCCGAGACGTCGAACTGGGCGCGCGGCAGCATGACCAGCTTGCCGTCCAGCGTGCCGGCGGCGATGTTGGCCGGCACGAAGGCGTCGAGCTCTTCCTTCGGCAGCAGCTTGGCGAGATCGGTGTAGATGCCCGGATATTGCGGCGCGAACGAGGTGTGGTTGGAGCCGACGCACCAGGTGATCGAGTTGGAGGCAATGTCCGACTTGATCTCCTTGTCGAGGTCGAAGTGGTTCTTCTTCGACAGGATGTTGACCTTGGCGCCGGTCAGCTTCTCCCATTCGGGAATGCGCTCGTAGAGCTTCTCATATTGCTGACCGCCAATCAGCTTCGCGTCGATCGTCACGCCCGGAAACTTACCGGGCAGATCGGCTGAAAACGCCGTGCCGCTCAGCAGCAAGCCGGCCAGGCCGGCGGAAACGCCTAGAAGCAGTCTCGTCATGTTCTCTCCTCCCACGAGCTCGCGGCGACGGCCGGCCGGATGCGCAGCCGATCGCTTAAGCTTCATTCATATGCAAATAGCATTTTCATTGCCGGGTCAAGACGAATGTGCTTTCAGCGGAACGAACTTCATGCATATATGCAGATCGAAATTCACTGGAGGGGCAGGTGGCCGACGAAGAAGACGGGGACCGCTACCGCGCGCCGGCGCTGGACAAGGGGCTGGACATCCTCGAGCTGCTGGCGAGCGTGGACGGCGGCCTGACCCAGGCGGAGATCGCCAAGCGGCTCGACCGCAGCCCGAACGAGTTCTACCGCATGCTCGACCGCCTGGTGCGGCGCGGCTATGTCACCAAGATCGACGGCGATCGCTATTCGCTGACGCTCAAGCTTTTCGGGCTGGCGCAATTGCACGCGCCGGTGCGGCGGCTGGTTTCCTACGCGACGCCGATCATGCGCGATTTGGCCGAAACCTCATGGCAGGCCAACCAATTGGTGGTGTTCGACCGCGGCGCCGCCGTGGTTATCGCCCAGCAGGAAGCGCCGCGCTACTGGGGCATCTCGATCCGGGTCGGCTCGCATATCAGCCTGTTCGACACCGGCTCCGGCCATGTGCTGCTTGCCTTCCGCTCGCCGGAAGAGCGCAAGATGATGATCGCCGAGCATCTGCAGAGCACCGAACAACTCAATTTGACACCCGAGTTCTTCGCCCGCCTCGACCAGGTGCGCGACCGCGGCTACGAGATGATGGCATCGCTGCAGACCGCCGGCGTCTACAACCTTTCGACGCCGGTGCTCGGACCCGACGGCAGAGCCATCGCGGCGCTGACCATTCCCTACATCACCCTCGTCAACGCCCCTGCGGCGCCGGATATCACGCTGACGATTCGGCACCTGCAGGACGCCGCCGCAAGGTTGTCGCAGCTCGCTGGGTCGGATGTGCCGCAATCGTCGTAATTTCTTATTTGAATAATGGATTTTTAGGCGGGATATTGTCTGGCGCAAAGGGAGGAGACGCCGCCATGATCATCGACACGCATCTGCACCTCATCGACCAGAGCGCGCTGCGCTACCCGTGGCTGGCCGGCGTGCCGGCGCTGAACCGCGACTTTTCCTATGAGGAATATGCTGCCGACGCGCGGCGCTCGGGCATCGAAGGCGTCCTGCACATGGAGGTCGATGTCGATCCCGCCGACATTGCCGCCGAGACGGCTTATGTGAAGTCGCTCGCCGGTCGGGCCGGGAGCCTGCTTCGCGGAGCGATCGCCGCCTGCCGGCCGGAGGAGGCCGGTTTCGAGGCCTATCTGGAGACGGTCAAGGCCGAGCCGTTCGTCAAGGGTTTCCGCCGCGTGCTGCATGTCGTGCCCGACGATGTCTCGGAAGGGGCGCTGTTTCGCCAGAACATCAAGCGGCTGGCCGGCACCGGCCTGACCTTCGACCTGGTGGTGCTGCCGCATCAGATCCCGAAGGCGATGGCGCTTGCCGATCTCGCGCCCGACGTCCAGTTCAACCTCGACCATTGCGGCGTGCCCGACATCAAGGGCAATGCCGAGCATCCGTGGCGCGAGCATATGGAAGCGATCGCCAGGCGCCCCAACGTCACGGCCAAGATCTCCGGCGTCGTCGCCTATGCCGATCCGGCGACCTGGACGGTCGATACGCTCCGGCCGTATGTCGAGCACACGATAGGCTCGTTCGGCTGGGACCGGGTGATCTGGGGCAGCGACTGGCCGGTCTGCACGCTGGGCGGCGGGCTGACCACCTGGATCGCCGCCACACACGCGCTGCTGGCCGGCGCGAGCGAGTCGGAGCGGACGCGCCTGCTTTCGGGCAATGCGCGCCGGCTGTGGCGGCTTGGCTAGGCTAGTGCGGTTCGCCGTTTCCCGGAAACGGCGAACCGCACTATTTCCGTTCATTTGCGTGAAATCAGCGCAAACGCCGGGGATTGCTTGAAGCCACCCCAACCTCGTCATTCTATGGCGGAGCAAGGAGCGAAGCGACGCGGCGCAGACCATAGAATCCATGCCGTGACTTGGAAGCGCCGCCACGGTGCAGGATTTTGCTCCGTTGCGCGCCTTGGCGAAGGTAACGGCATGGATTCCAGGGTCTTCGCGACGGAGCTTCGCTCCTGCTCCGCCCTGGAATGACGATCGCGATGGGCGTTTCGGCCAATCTCCAACCGGCCAAAATCCCTGTGCAGTGCTATTAGCAGCTGCACCTAGATCGTCGTCCGCACGTGGCGCTCGCGGCCGTAGAGCGAGACCAGAAGCAGGATGACCAGGCCAAGCGCGGCCTGCACCGTCGATGGGCGGAAGCCGAGGCCGATCAGCAGCGTGTTGATTTCAGTCAGCACCAGGACGCCGGCAATGGTGCCGAGATAGCTGCCGCGGCCGCCGACAAGTGCTGCGCCGCCGACCACGACGGCGGCGATCGTCTGGAACAGATAGGGTTGGCCGACGTCGCCATAGGCTGAGCCGGTGAAGCCGAGCAAAAGCACGCCGGCGACAGCCGCAAAGAAGGCGCTCGCGGCATAGGTGACGATCCACATGCGCAGCGGGTCGATCAGCGCCAGGGGCGCGGCCTCCGGGTTGCTGCCGACCGCATAGAGCCGGCGCCCATAGGCCGTACGGGCGAGCACCAGCTCGATCAGCGCCGTCAGCGCCACGAGGCAAGGCACCAGCAAGGGCACAGGCAAGGGCCCGACCGAGCCGCCGATCGAGACGAAGCTGGACACGGCTTCCGGTGCCGAGCCGGAGGGGAAGCCGCCGGTCCACAACAGCACTGCGCCCTGGACAACCATGCCGATGCCTAGCGTGACGATGAGCGGATGAATGTTGAGCCCGCGCGAGATCAGCCCGTTCAGCACGCCGATCGCTATCGCAAGAACACCGACGAGACCGCAGACCAGGGCGAAGTTCCAGCCCTGACCGTAAAGCTGCGCCGCCACGACATTGGCGAAGCCGATGACGAAGGGGATGGAAAGATCGATGCCGCCCAGGATGACGACCAGCGTCTGGCCGATCGAAGCGACCGCCAGCAGCGAGGCGATGACCAGCAGCGCGCGGATGGCGAAGGGCGCCGAATAGCCGGGAATGAGCAGCGAGCCGACGAACTGCAGCAGCAGCGCCATCGCGAAGGCGCCGGCGATGCGGGCGTTAGTGGACTGGAACCAGTTGCTTGTCATCCCGATCAGCCTTTCCGCCTCGACAGCCGTTCCTGCACCGCCGTCAGCACCACGGCGATAACGAGGATCAGGCCATAGGCGATCTGCAGCACATAGGTTGAAACGTTGAAGGTGGTGAGCAGGCTCTGCAGCAGGAAGATGTCTATGGCGCCGATCGCGGCGCCGCCGAGACCGCCGCGCCCGCCGGCAAGGCTGACGCCGCCGAGCGCCACCGCGGCAATCGCGATCAGCGTGTAGGTCGGGCCGATATTGGGGTCGGCCGAGCCGATCAGCGAGGTGAGCATCAGCCCGGCGGCGGCGGCAAAGAGCCCGGTCAGGACATAGGCGATGAGGCGCACCCTGGTCACCGGCACGCCGGCTGTATAGGCGGCGCGGTCGTCGCTGCCGACGGCCATCAGCAGGTCGTAATAGGGTGTGCGGCGCACCAGGAACCAGCACAAGCCGATCAGCGCCAGCGGCACGATCGAGAGCGGCCCGGCCATGGCCTTCAGCCAGTCCGGCGCTGGACCGATCGGCGCCGGCAGGATGGTGAGCGTGACGCCGGTGAGGATCAGATAGGTGCCGAGCGTCGCCACGATCGGCTGGATGCGGACGATCGTCGCAAGCACGCCGTTCGCGGCGCCAACTGTCGCCCCGACCAACAGCGCTGCCGGTAAGACGATCCATGGCGAAGAGATGCCGAGATTGAGGAACAGGACCTGGATGACCAGGGCGTTGACGAAGCCCATCAGCGGGCCGACGGAGATGTCGATGCCGCCGCGTCCCGCCAGGATCACCGGCGCCGAGGCGACGGCCGCGCCGATCAGAGGGGCGGCCAGCCCGAGCAGCGTGCCCCAGGACGAAGGCTGAAAGCGCGCCGGATTGAGCGCGACGTTGAGGACCAGGAGCACGACGAGCATCACCACGGCAAAGCCGACGCCGCGCAATTTGCGAAGGACCGGGCTCATGCGGCGCGTCCGAACATGGCGGCGATCACCGCGTCTGTGGTCATTTCCGAGCCCGAGAACTCGGCCGACACGCGCTGCTCGCGAAATACCAGCACGCGGTGGCACAGAAGCAATATCTCCTCAATCTCGCTGGACAGGATCACCAGCGCCATGCCCTCGGCGGCAAGGCCTCGAAAGACGTCGTAGAGCACGTGCCGGGTCGCCACGTCGACGCCGCGCGTTGGGTCGTTGAGCAGAAGGAAGTTCGGCTCCAGCGCAAGGGCGCGGGCGAGAAGCACCTTCTGCTGGTTGCCGCCGGAAAGCGTGGTTATGGCCGCATCGGGACGCGACGCCACGATGCCAAGCCTTTGCCTGTACGTCTCGTAGCGACGGAGTCGCGCCGCGAAGCTCAAGAGGCCGAAGCGACGATCGCTCGACACGGTGGAGATGGCGAAATTATCGAGCACCGACTGGGCCGGGAAAATGCCGGTCGAACGGCGGTCGCGCGGCAGATAGGCAATGCCGCCGGCGACGGCCTTGCGGAAGCTGGTGATCGAGCCAGCCTTACCGTCGACGGCGATCTCGCCCGCGATCGGACGCTCGAGCCCAGCCAGCGCGCGCAAGAAACGTTCCTGGCCGTGACCGTCGAGCCCGGCAAGACCAACGATCTCGCCCGGCGCGATGGTCTGGCTGATCGGATCGACACCGGGCGCGATGACCAGCCCCCGCACGCGAAGCGCCGTTGTCTCAGCCATGCGCCAGCTCCGCTGCCGTTTGCGGTGCCATCGCGGTCAGAAGCTCGGCCGGGGTCGATGCGCCGCGCTCCTCGGTCTTCACGACGCGGCCGGCGCGCAGGATGGATATGCGGTCGGACAAAGCCATCACTTCGTCCATGCGGTGCGTGATGAACAGGATCAGCGTGCCCGCGCCGGCGATGGCGCGCATCAGCGAAAAGACCGACTCGCGGTCGGCGAAGTCGAGCGCCGCCGTCACCTCGTCGAGGATCAGGACACGCGGGTTGCGGATGACCGCGCGGGCGAGCACCACAAGCTGCCTAGCGGCAAGCGGCAGCTCGCCGCACGGCCGGTCGAGATCGATCGGCGTCACCGCGAAGCGGGCAAGCGCGGCCTGCGCCCGGGCTCGACGCTCGCCGCGCGGCACGCCTCGTCGCCACAGGCCGTCGAGACCGAGAAGGATGTTGTCGGTCACCGAACGTTCAGGCGCGACCAGCACCTCCTGGAACACGGTGGCGAAGCCGGCGGCCTGGAAGGCGGCGGGCTGCGCGCCGGAAAACGCCCTGCCATCGAGCAGGATCGCGCCGCCATCCGGCTGCACGATGCCGGACAGCAGCTTCACCAGCGTGCTCTTGCCCGAGCCGTTCTCGCCCAGGATCGTATGGATCGTGCCGGGACGGAAGGCGATCGACGCCTCCGCCAGCGCGACGGTTTCGCCATAGCGCTTTGAAACGCCTTGGACCTCGAGCATTTTTCTTCCCGGAAAGAGAAGCCGGCTCCTCAAGAAGAACCGGCTTCATAAAACATCACTTGGCGCAGGCGTCCGGCACCTTGGAATAATCCCAGCCCTTGGTCGGCGCGGGATTGGCGAAATAGGCGTCGAGCACGTCCTCCGGCATCGGGTCGGTCGGCGGTACGGGGAAGACCGACACGGCATCCGGCGTCATGCAGTCCTTGTACCATTTGTCGAGCTCGGCGGCGTGCACGGGCGGGATCGGGATCAGCAGCGTGTTGAGCTTCGGCTTCTGGCCATCGAGCATGCGCTCGCCGACACGGAACAAAGTCTGCGCCGTCCAGCCCGGCAGCACGGCATGGCCCTCGAAGCGATACTTGTCGGGATTGGCTTTCCAGTAGCCGAGCGCATCGCCGGTGATCGAGCCGGTGATCAGCGGCGCCGGCCGGCCGGCTTCGGCAAAAGCTTCGGCGACGACGCGGCTTTCGCTGCCGGTCGTCCACACCGCGTCGATCGGCGCCGGATTGGTGGCAATCGCCTGCAGCACCACCGTCTTGGTGACGTTGGCCGTCCAGTTGCCGTTGACGGTGCGCGCGACCTTGAGCCCCTTGTTCTCGGACAGCGCCTTGTCGGCGCCCTGCTTCTCCTGGACCACGATCGGATGACCGGCGATGCCTTCGACCACCAGCACGCTGGCGTCGGGCTTCGCCTTGCCGATCGCCGTCATCATGTCGTAGCCCCAGCGGGCATAGTTGGAATCGACATTGATGGCGTTGGGGCTGGTGATCGAACCTGCCGCCGTGATGAAGGGAATGCCCGCCTTGGCCGCCGCATCGACAGCGTCGTCGAGCGCCGTTGCCGAGCCCGGGATCGAGGTGATGATCGAGCATTTCTTGTCGATGAAGGCGCGGATCTGGTTGATCTGCTGGCTCGGGTCGTTGTTCGAATCCGACACTTCGAAGCTCGACACCGTGCCGTCGGCGATGAGGCCGTCGACCAGTCGCTTCAGCTCCTTGGTGACCGAGACGCGCCACGGATTGCCCTGGTAGCTCTCCGAATGGCACCACTTCCAGGGCTTCGCCGGCGGCGTGAAATTATCCCAGGCCGAGGGCAGCACTTTCTGCGGCGCGCCGTCATATTGCGCCTTGAGGTCGGCGGGCAGGCCGTCGATCACCGACTTCACGTCAGCGGCATGGGCGGCGAACGGGATCGAGACTAAGGCGGTTGCGGCGAGCAGGCCGCGTATCAGGCTGGTCATTTTTTCCTCCCTTGGTGCAGTGAAACTAGCCGGCGGCGGCCGGCGCGAAACTCTCCCGGAACAGGCGATTGATGTCGGCGACGACCCGGCCCGCGTCCTGTCTGCCTGCAAGGCCTTCATTGATGCGGTCGGAGGCCTGCTGCTGGAACGCCATGTAGCCGTCATGGCGCGGGCGGACCCAGGCGCCTTCGAGCGTCGCCCTTGTGTCGCGATAGAAATTGCCAGTCGCAGCGTTGACGACGTCATCCTCCCAGGCCGCGGCATGGCCTGGCTGGCCGCCGGCGGCGGCATAAGGCCCGCGCTGCACGTCGCCGCTGGCGATCCAATAAGCGAAGTCGATCGACGCCTCGCGTTGGGCGGAAAAGGCGGAGACGGCAATGCCGGTGCCGCCGAGCGCCGAGCCGACCGGGCCGTTGCCGCCGACGACCGGCATGTCGGCAAAGGCGATGCGATGCGGCCGGAAACCCGCCGCCGCATAGGAAACATAGCCATAGATCAGCGGCGCGCAGGCGATGCGCGAGCCGGGCTCGGCCATTTTCTCGAAAACCGCGATCGGGTCCATCGTCAGGCATGCGGGATCGACGAGCGCCGCGATCTCGCTCAGCATCTCAAAGGCAGTTTCGCCGGTTTCGCCATCGACGAGGTCAAGCGAGCCGTCGATCGTGCAGGGCCGGCCGAGTTCGGCGGCCAAAGTGTAGAAGCACATCAGCGAATGCGGCGGCCTGAGCGGCAAGAGAACGCGGCCCTGCTCGGCAAGCGCCAGCACTTCGGTCCAGATCACCGGCGCGGCTTCGATCAAGTCCGGCCGCCAGGCCTGCACCTGGGTGGCGGCGTCGATCGGAAAAGCCCATTGCCGCCCTTGCCAATTGTAGCTCGGATAGGATTTGCCGACACTTCCCTCGGCGAGCGCTGCACGTTCCGCCTCGCGTCCGGCCACATCGAGCGGCGCCAGGCACTTTTCGGCGGTGATCTGGCCGACATGCGGATGGTCGATGACGATCAGATCATAGGCGCGGGCGAGCTCTTCCACCGGAAAGGACTCGAAATCCTGCAGCGAGCGTTTCTCCCATTCGATCGAGACGCCGGTCTTTTCCCGCCATAGCGCGGAGCACGCCACCATCGGGTCGTAGCCGCGCGGATGGCTCCAGGTCATGCCTTTCAGAACAACACCGCTCACAGGCCGAACTCCGCGCGGATCTTCTCGCTGTTCTCGCCGATGCGCGGAGCGGCACGATCCACCTTTGCGCGGGCGCCGTCGACGCGCAGCGGCGAACGCGTGGTGAGGATCGAGACATTGTCCTCGCGCGTCACGGTCTGCAGCATGTCGAGCGCCTTGAAGCCGTCGTTTTCCATCAGCTCCGGCCAGGTCAGCACCTTGGCGCACCAGATGTCGGCGGGCTCGAGAATGGCCAGCCACTCGTCGGTGGTTTTTTCGGCGATGCGCCTGGCGATGATGGCCTTGATCTCGTCGCGGGCGGTGAACCAGGTCGCGGGCTTGTCGCGGAACGGGTCGAGCTCGGGCAAGTCGAGCAGATCGGCAATCTTCGGGATCGGCGTCATGGCGATCGCCAGGTAACCGTCCTTGGCCGGATAGACGCCGTAAGGCGCCGAGAGGTAGGCATGGGCGCTGCGAAAGGACGAGCGCTTCGGCAGGCGGCGGCCGTCGTTGAGATGCGTGGTCAGCACCTCGAACTGGAAATCGACCAGCGCCTCGAGCAGGCTGGTCTCGACATGGCCGCCCTCGCCGCTGATGCCGCGCCGCACCAGTTTGGCGAGGATGCCTTGCGCGCAGGCCGCGCCCGCCAGCATGTCGGCGATCGCCAGCCCGAACGGCACCGGCCCCTGCTCCTCGTCGCCGTTCAGCCACATCACGCCGGAGCGCGCCTGTGCGAGCAGATCCTGCCCCGGGCGCTTCACCCAGGGGCCGTCCTCGCCATAGCCGCTGATCGAGGCGTAGACGAGCCGCGGGTTGATAGTGCTGACATGCTCGTAATCGAGGCCGAGCCGCTCGATGACGCCCGGCCGGAAGTTCTGGATCAGCACGTCGGCCTTGGCGATCAGGCCGCGCAGCGCGGCGAGGTCGGCCTCATTCTTGAGGTCGATGGCCAGGCTCTCCTTGCCGCGGTTGATGGCGTGGAAGATGGTGGAATCGCCGCCGATCTCGGTGTCGCTGAGATAGAGCCGGCGCGAAAGATCCCCGCCATCCGGCCGCTCGATCTTGATGACGCGCGCGCCGAGGTCGAGCAGGCGCAGCGAACAATAAGGCCCCGACAGGAACTGGCTCATGTCGACGACCACGAGGCCGGTCAGCGGAAGTTCAGCGTCAGCGGCCACGGTTCACTTCTCGGTCTTGCCGACGAAATCGGCCGGGTTCTTGTATTTCACCGTCTGCAGATGCTCGCAGTAGAGCACGAGCTCTCCTTCACCCTTGAAGACTTCATAGCTGGCGCGGATCAGGCCCATGTCGTGATAGCGCGGCTTTTTGTCGAGGTTGGTGCGGATCGAATAAATGGTGTCGCCGATGAAGACCGGCTTGATGAAGCGGAGCTTGTCATAGCCATAGGAAAAGGCGTTGACGCAGTTAGTGGCGACGAGGCCGAGTCCGGCGGAAAAGACGAAGGCGCCGGCCACCAGGCGCTTGCCGAAAATGCCTTCCCTTTCGGCGAACATCTGGTCCTGGACGTAAGGGTGGATATCCAGCACGAGCGCATTGAACATATGGCTTTCGCCCTCGGCGATGGTGCGACGGAGCGAGCGGATTTTGTGGCCGACCTGCCAGTCCTCGTAGAACCAGTTTTCCGAATTCCAGACGGGGATGTCGGCATGCGCCTCAGGCATGTCGGCCGGATGCGTCGAGGCGATGCCGACGGTCGGGGAGAACGCGCTCATGCCGTGCTCCGGGAGCTTTCGGCGCGGCCTGCAAGGCGGTTCCGGACACGATGCCGGATGGCGAGACGCATGATCGCTTTCCTCCCGTCAATTTTCTTTTGTGAATAATATTTTCACATATGGGATTGCCTTGCAAGCGACGATCGGCGAAATTTTTGCAAAGCCGGCACAGGCGGAGGAGCCGCCGGCATTGTTGTTTCGCAGGTTCTCTTCGCAAGACCGTAAGACACTTTTGCGGAACCTGCTTAGGGAGGAAGATCGATGCAAAGCGCCTGTCTTGTCTTTGTCGGCAGCCTCAACCGCGAGGCGCCCTATTTCCAGGGCGCGCGCGGCGTCGGCCTCGGCGTCTACGCCTTCGACGAGGCAACGCTTGCCGTTCAAAAAGTTGCCGAGACCAATGAGGTCGACAATCCGACCTTCCTGTCGGTGACGCCGGACGGGACGCTGATCTATGCCAATTCGGAAGTCTTCGCCTGGCGCGAGGGAACGGTCACGGCCTATCGCTTCGACCGCGCCACAAACTCGCTCGCCTATATCAACAAGCAGCCATCGCTCGGCAGCATCACCGCCCACAACACGATCACCCGCGACGGCAGCAAGCTTCTGGTCGCGAATTACGGCATGGGCAGCGGCGGCCCCGACAAGGCGGTCGCCGTGTTCGGCTTTACGGCCGATGGCGGCCTGACGGCGCCGCTGGCGAGCGTCGCGCATTCCGGCACCGGCCCGAATGCAGAGCGGCAGGAGCGCTCGCATGCGCACAGCGTCACCGAGACCATCCAGGGCGGCGTCGCCATCGTCGCCGATCTCGGCATCGACCAATTGGTCTCCTACCAGATCGAGCCGGGCGGCGCGCTGGTAAAGCTCGCGTCGTCGGCGCTCGCGCCCGGCGCAGGGCCGCGCCATGTCGCGCTGCATCCGAACGGCCGCTTCGTCTTCGTCATGAACGAGCTGGACTCGACGGTCGTGTCGCTGGCGTTTGATCCTGCTTCAGGCAGGCTTGAACTCATCGACACCAAGCCGGCGGTGCCCGGAGAGGCTCGCGCGCACAATCACTGCGCCGACATCCAGATCTCGCCCGACGGCCGCTTCCTCTACGGCTCCAACCGCGGTCACGACAGCGTCGCCATTTTTGCCGTCGATCAGCAATCGGGAAAGCTCCAAACGGTCGACTTCACGCCCTGCGGCGGCGCGACGCCCCGCAACCTGGCGCTGACGCCATCGGGCAAGCATCTGTTCTCGGCCAACCAGAATGCCGACCGCATCTCGATCTTCGCCCGCGACGAGGCGAGCGGCCGGCTCACCGACACCGGGCATGCCATCGAGATCGGAACGCCGATGTGCGTGCGGATCACGCGCGACACGTCTCGATCCTAGCGGTTGGCGTTGCTTACTGGCCGACTCGCGCGAACGAGCCGGTGTAAGTCTGGCCGGCGAGCGCGTAGGTGACGTTGAGCGTTCCCGGCGACGGCATTGTGGCGGTGATGTCGGCACCGTTCGGCAGGCGCCCGAGCTTCAAGGTACTGCCGACGATCCTGCCGGAGCCGTCGGCGACGCCCGGCTTGTTGTCGGCCAGATCGCCCCATGCGTAGCTGACCGTCACCTGTCCGCCCGAGGACACAGTCAGAACGGCCAGCTTGCCATCATACATGCCGTTCAGCTGCCCCGCCCATATGCCGGAGAAGGCGGCATATCTCGCCGGAACGCCCTTGGCGGGCGGAACGACCGCGACCGTCTGATCCAGCACCGCCGAATTCGGCAAGGCCGGAGCGGGCGCAGCGGCCGGAGCGGGTTGCGGGTCAGCAACAGGTTGCGAACCATCAACGGGCTGTGTGTCTGGAGTCGACTGGCAAGCGGCAAGCGCGGCCACAACCCCCAGCATCGGCAAGAGACTGCTTGATCGCGCAAGCAATCCGGATCGAACCCGTCCCTGTGCCAGTTTCCCACCCAAAACCGGAATTCTCATAGGCATCCCTCTGACAGGAAGCCACTTAGCCTAGTTGCCGCCGCCGGCATAGGGGTTTCCTCGGGCACTTTCCTTTGTACCCGGGCCAAACAATCGGGCGAGCAGGTCATCGCAGGGACGCCGTGGCCCAGCGGAGAATTCATCGCAGGAACGTCAAAGCCAGTTTAAATGTCAGGGCCAGTTCAAACGTCAGGACCATTTCAAGCGAACAGGCCCGCGAGACGGACACTCCATCTATTGAGACGGCGCGCCGCCGGGGAGCAGCAGAAAGCCCTGTTCGCCAGTCGAATACCACAATCCCAGATACAGCAACGCCAACAATATCGCGACGATAACCGCAATCCGGACCAGAACGCGCATGACGTTGTTACCTGTTGCGCCGACACCTTCCCGCTTCAATATACCGAAAATGCGGCCGGCAAAATCTTCGAGACCTGCGGTTCCGCGTCAACGGCTCTTATGCCGACCTGCCAACTCTTTCGCCGGATACGGCCTGCGTCGCTTCCGTCCGGGGTGGTTTTCCAAGAGGCGATAGCTCCACCTGCGAGCATTCATCGACCGCCGTCGGCGGGGCGTGATGCTGGAACTCCCGCCCGTACCCGGCGTTCCCAAGAAACCAGGAACGATTGCGCTCCACCGATCCGAGCAGAGATCGTTTGTCGATTTCCTTCGAGAAGAACGCGATAAGAGCAAGGAGTTTCAGCATGGCTTTCACGCTTGAGAGTCCAGCCTTTGAAACCGGGCAGACCATTCCCGAGCCCTATGTCCGCAACGGAGGCAACTTGTCTCCTCCCCTGCGATGGAAGAACGCGCCGGCCGGGACCAGGAGCTTCCTGCTTGTCGTCGAGGATCCCGACGCGCCGCGCGGCATGTTTCGCCATTGGGCGGTCTATGACATCCCCGCCGGGCGGGACAGCCTGCCGGAAGGCACTGCCGGGCCGGAGAGTTTCCGCCAAGGCGTGAACGACTTCGGCAACGCCCATTATGACGGTCCCCAGCCGCCGAAAGGTCATGGCGTCCATCACTATCACTTCCGCCTTTCAGCACTCGACGTGGAGACGCTGGAAACCGGCGGCGAAACGGGAATAGCCGATCTTGTGGCCCGTGCGAGGCCGCACATGATCGCCACAGCCGAGCTTGTCGGCACCTATGAAAGCCGCTGACGCGCGATCCCAAGCGGCCCGTCGGCGTTCGATCGTGCCCCGTTCGAACAAGGAGAAAAACAATGCCGGACAAGAAAACCATCGAAAAGGCGCGCAAGGACAAGCGCGAAGGCAAATCGGCAAGCACGCAGGCCGGTGAGTTCGTTCACGCGGAAATCGATAAAGTCCGCCAAGGCAAGCACGGCGCCCGCTCCACCAAGCAGGCGATCGCCATCGGCCTTTCGGAAGCGCGCCGCGCGGGCGTCGACCTGCCGCCGCCCAAAAAAGGCGACGTGAAGGAGACCACGCGCAAGAGCGCCCAATATGCCTACGAGGCAGGCCAGGGCGAACGCAAGCCGAAGCGCCAGCCGAAGGTCTCGAAGGCGGTGTCGAAGGTGCTCGAGGGCGAGCCGAAAAGCACCGCCTCCCGCAAGGCCCTGTCGCGGCAGGCCAAGAGCGCTGCATCCAGCCGCACGGCCGCAGAGCGGTCGGCTGCGGCCAGGAAAGCCGCGCAGACCAAAGGCGCCGCCGGACGATCAGCGGCTGCGCGCAAGGCAGCCAGAACCCGCGCCGAGCGCGGTTAGCCGCATTGCGTCCAAGCCGTCCCTACGGGCTCGGGCGCCGCGCAGACAAGCGTGAACAGGGGTGACGGTTTCTGCCGCCAAGAAATCTGCTCAGGAAGGACTGTTTGGTGGAGCCAATCGGAATCGAACCGACGACCTCTTGAATGCCATTCAAGCGCTCTCCCAACTGAGCTATGGCCCCACTCCCGGCAGTCAGCCGGCGCCGTTTCCGGCGAAGAGATCCGGCGCGGTTGGGAACCGCGCCGTCGTTTAGTGCTGGCGGCTTCTAGCGCCGCCTTCGGTCAAGATCAAGCCTCGAAAGACCGCTTTTTCGTCACAGGCGAAAATCGCCGGCAAACAATCGCGCCGAGGTCTTAAATCAGACCTCGTCCTCGTCATCGCCGACGCCGATCATGTCGGAGACGTCGTCGTCCTCTTCCTCTTCGTCGGCTAGGAAGGTGTCCTCGTCATCATCGCCGAGATCGACATCGTCCTCGTCATCGCCGAGATCGGGAAGATCGTCGCCGCCGCCCTTGGCCTCGTCATCGGCTTCCTCGAGCGAGACGACTTCGGCGCCTTCCTCCTCGTCGCCGTCCAGTTCCTTGTCGGCGACTTCCTCATCTTCCTCGACGGCGGAAATCTTGCCTTCGTCGAAATAGGAGCGCGGATAGCTCTTGCCGGTATAGGGCGAGACGATCGGGTCCTTGTTCAGATCGTAGAATTTCCGACCCGTTTCGGGGTCGACACGCTTGGTGCCAAGTTCAGCTTTTGCCACGTCAGGCCTCGTCAAAAAAAGAATGGTCCCCTTAACCGCAGTTTTCCGTGCTGTCAAAGCCAAAAGACATGTGCCCGAAACCCGCTTTTCAAAGGCTTGCGCCAAGGGGATGACCATTGCCGCGCGCCGTGATACGAGACCGCCGCATCATGACGAACCGGGCCGGCCAGCCGGCCTTTCATTTGGAAGACAAAATGTCTCATTCCGCCGCCGCTAAACCAGCCACGGCCCGCAAATCCCCTGCCCTTGCAGGCACCGCGCGCGTGCCGGGCGACAAGTCGATCTCGCACCGCTCCTTCATGTTCGGCGGCCTTGCCTCGGGCGAGACGCGCATCACCGGCCTGCTCGAAGGCGAGGACGTGATGCGCACCGGAGCCGCCATGAAGGCGATGGGCGCGCATATCGAGAAGAACGGCGCCGAGTGGGTGATCCGCGGCACCGGCAACGGCGCGCTGCTGCAACCGGAAGGGCCGCTCGATTTCGGCAATGCCGGCACCGGCTCGCGCCTCACCATGGGTCTCGTCGGCACCTATGACATGGAGACCACCTTCATCGGCGACGCCTCGCTGTCGGGCCGGCCGATGGGCCGCGTGCTCGACCCGCTGCGCCAGATGGGCGTGCAGGTGCTGAAGGCTGCGCCCGGCGACCGCATGCCAATCACGCTGCGCGGCCCGAAACATGCCGCGCCGATCACCTATCGCGTGCCGATGGCCTCGGCCCAGGTGAAGTCGGCGGTGCTGCTTGCCGGCCTGAACACGCCCGGCATCACCACGGTGATCGAGCCGGTGATGACGCGCGACCACACCGAAAAGATGCTCAAAGGCTTTGGCGCCAATCTGACCGTCGAGACCGATGAGCGCGGCGTGCGCCACATCTTCATCGAGGGTCAGGGCAAGCTCACCGGACAGACGATCGCCGTGCCCGGCGACCCTTCCTCGGCCGGCTTCCCGCTGGTCGCGGCGCTCATCGTGCCGGGCTCGGACATTGTCATCGAAAACGTGCTGATGAACCCGACGCGCACCGGCCTGCTTCTCACATTGCAGGAAATGGGCGGCCGGATCGATATCCTCAACCCACGCAATGCCGGCGGCGAGGACGTGGCGGATCTGCGGGTGCGCTATTCGGAATTGAAAGGCGTGGTGGTGCCGCCGGAGCGCGCGCCGTCGATGATCGACGAATATCCGGTGCTGGCGGTCGCGGCCAGCTTCGCCGAGGGCGAGACGCTGATGCAGGGGCTGGAGGAATTGCGGGTCAAGGAATCGGACCGGCTGGCGGCGGTCGCCACCGGGCTGAAGCTCAACGGCGTCGATTGCACCGAGGGCGAAGCTTCGCTTGCGGTTCGCGGCAGACCGGGCGGCAAGGGCTTGGGCGCGCACCCCAACGGACCGGACACCGCGGTGAAGACGCATCTCGACCACCGCATCGCCATGAGTTTCCTGGTGATGGGACTGGCGACGGAGAAGCCGGTGACGATCGACGACGCGAACATGATCGCGACGAGCTTTCCGGAATTCATGGGACTGATGAAGGGCCTGGGCGCGGAGATTGAGTGACGGCGATGGGTTGGAGCCGAACTAAGATGCTGGCGGGACAGCGCCCCCCTCTGTCCTGCCGGACATCTTCCCCACAAGGGGGGAGATCAGCTGTCGCATCGGCTTTCGCCAATCTACAATGCCTCAGGACCGGGCGGGGCGCCGAAGCTGCCAATCTCCCCCGAAG
>NZ_RZRX01000089.1:0-22957 GCF_003997405.1 Mesorhizobium sp. M2A.F.Ca.ET.042.01.1.1 | reverse complement strand
CCCGTCGACGGCGCCGGCGGCTGGACCAGCGTCTTGATCAAAGCCGCCACCGCAGGATCGGCCTTGGGCGACGGCACCGGCTGCGGGGTAAGCGCTTCACCGATAGGTGCGTTCAAGCGGGTCGAGGTGATGTCCATGCCGGCTTCCGGAAACTATTTTGACGCTCAGCCATACCGGATGAGCATTGCGTCAAGCTTGACGTTGCTTGCGATTTGTGGCGATTGAAACCCAGATGAACGCAAGCGTCCTTTCATGATGAACCGTTTCGAAGGCCCGGGCGGCAGGGAAGCCCGGATCCGCTATCTCGACGGCGACTTCCAGGTCACCAGTCCGGGCTCGTTCGTGCGCTGCGCGGTGACGGGCGAGAACATTCCGCTCGACGAACTCAAATATTGGAGCGTCGCCCGGCAGGAGCCCTATGTGAACGCGGCGGTCTCGCTCGCCCGCGAGATCGAGATGCACCCGGAACTGCGCAAACGGTGATAGGCCGGGCGAGCCCACGACGCCGTGATAGTCACCTCGATTGCGCCTTAGGCTACCGAATTGAAAAACTTCAAGAAGTCTCTCAAGACCTTTCTTCGCATGCCGCTTATCATGCGTGCGAGAATGCGCGATCGGGCGGTATCGAAAGCCCCACGGTTCAAGCTGGCGGCCTGCGCCATCTTCCGTGAAGAAGCGCCGTTTCTGGCCGAATGGATCAGGTTCCACCAGGGTGTGGGATTTGAGCATTTCTATCTCTACAACAACTTCTCGACCGACGACTTCAAAGCCGTATTGGACCCGTTCATCCAGCAAGGGCTGGTTACGCTGGTCGACTGGCCGCGGCCGGTGGGACAGCTGTCGGCTTATAGGGACTGCATCCGCAGGCGCTGGCGTGAAGCATTGTGGATCGGATTCTTCGACATCGATGAGTTTCTTTTCGCGCCCGACGGACGTGACGTGCCCTCGGTTCTCAGGGACTATCGCGACCTTCCGGGCGTTTGCGTCTGGCAGGCGTTCTATGGCTCTTCCGGCCATGTCGAGCGGCCGGAAAGTCCACTGGTCGAGGCCTTTACGATGCGAGCCGGGCCGGACATCACGACGGTCAAGACTATCCTCAACCCTCGCATGGTCTACAGGCCTGGCGTCCATCAGTCGAAATTCCTGTCCGGTGAAGGGGTGGACACTGATCGACGGACCATCGTGCCCGGTATGCCTCCCAAGCTCGATATATTGAGGATCAATCACTATTGGTCGCGATCGCTCGCCGATCTGGACCAGAAGATCCGGCGCGGCGACGCCTCGACTTCCACGCCGCGCGACAGGGATTGGCATTTCGACTTCGAAAGCAAGCTCAATGTCGAGCGCGACGAGGCCATCCTCGAGGCGATGCAGCGTCAGCGCTGAGGCAACCTGCAACTTGGCCTGTCGCGGCTTCACGGCCAGCGCCATTGACCCGGGAGGCCAGCCCATACAGGTTCCTGGCCGAGTGCCGGCAACAATCGATCGGCGCGACGAAAAACCCTTCTTCCAACGCACGTGACAGGTTCGTGACTCTGCGGTTATAGACAATGCCGTGGGTATGGGGGATTTGCCGTGAAGGCTCTGGTGACCGGCGGTGCCGGCTTTATTGGTTCGCATCTATGCGACCTGTTGCTGGCAAGCGGCCATGAAGTAATATGTCTCGACAATTTCTCGACTGGTTCGGATGAGAACATCCGTCACCTGTCAAACAATGCACGGTTCAGCCTGCTGAGACACGACGTCACCGTGCCGCTTCAGGCCGAGGCCGATGAGATCTTCAATCTCGCTTGCCCCGCCTCGCCTGTTCACTACCAGCGCATTCCGATCGAGACGACAAAGGCTTGCGTCTATGGCGCCATCAACATGCTCGACCTTGCATGCGCTTCGGGCGCCAGAATCCTTCAGGCGTCGACGTCCGAGGTCTATGGCGATCCGCAAGTCCATCCCCAGACCGAGGCCTATTGGGGCCATGTCAACCCGATTGGCCCGCGCAGTTGCTACGATGAAGGCAAAAGATGCGCCGAAGCGCTGTTCTTCGACTATCGGCGCCGGTCGCAACTGCCGATCAAGGTGGTGCGCATCTTCAATACATATGGACCTCGCATGCACCCTTCGGATGGGCGCGTGGTCAGCAATTTCATCGTTCAGGCATTGCGCAACGACCCCATAACCATCTACGGCGACGGAAGCCACACCCGCAGTTTCTGCTATGTCGACGACCTGGTGGATGGGATGGCCCGGATGATGGCGACGCCCGACGATCTCGTCGGGCCCGTCAACATCGGAAACCCGACGGAAGTCACGATCCTCGAGCTGGCCGAACTGGTGTTGGGCATCGTCGGCGGCAAGTCGAAGATCGAGTTCAAGCCCCTCCCCGAAGACGATCCCCAACAGCGCCAGCCCGATATAGGCCTGGCGCGTTCGGCGTTGGACTGGTCCCCTCGTGTTGCCCTCGAAGACGGGCTTGGCGAGACGGTCCGCTATTTCCGTGGGCTTATCAACTGACGGCAGGGCATCGGATCAACCAGGCGCGACGCAAAACTCAACCCCGCATCTTGCGCTGACGCCAGGCATCGAGCGTCTCGCCGATGATGCGTTCGGGCACGCGATCGAGCTCGAACACGGCCTCGATATCGAGCACGTTCAGTTGATCGAGGAAACCGGCGGGCACCTCGCCGTGGCGCAGCCGCGCGGCGTCCTTCGCCGTGGTGACCAGGCGCAGCCCCTCCTGCCGGGCGAGCGCCAGAAGGTCGGCAAGCTCGTCCTGGGCGTAGAAATGATGGTCCGGAAAGGCGCGCGAAAGCGCGACTTCACCGCCCGCGCCGCGCACCGTGTCGAAGAATTTCTCCGGATGGCCGATGCCGGCGAAGGCCAGGAAGCGGCCGCCGGCGAAGCGTGACGGATCCGCCGGCTCGACATGCGCCAGGAAGATCGGCCGGCCGGCGCGCGCCGCCTGGCGCACGACGCCGTCGGCGGCGGCGCCCTCGCCCATCTTCAGCAGGCCGCTGGTGAAGACCAGCTGGTCGACGATCTTGGCGCGGAGCGGTCCGCCCGGAATGACGCGGCCGTTGCCGACGCCGAAGCGGGCGTCGACCACGACCAGCGCATAGTCGATATGGATGCGCGCCGACTGGAAGCCGTCATCCATGATCAGAAAATCGCAGCCATGTCCCTCGATGAGCAGCTTTGCGCCGGCGGCGCGGTTTGCCGTCACCGCCACCGGCGCATGTTCGGCCAGAAGCAGCGGCTCGTCCCCGACATGCTTGGCGGCGTCGTGATGCGCATCGACGACATGCGGCTTGGCGAACGAACCGCCATGGCCGCGCGACAGGAAGCCGGGCGTGAGCTGCATGCGCCTGGCTTGTTTGGCCAGGGCAATGGCGACCGGGGTCTTGCCGCTGCCGCCGACGGTCAGATTGCCCACGCACAGCACCGGCGCGTCGACTTTCTCGCGCGGCGCATGCCGCATGCGGCGGCCGGCAATCATGCCGTAAGCAGCCGACACCGGCGACAGAGCGAGCACGCGCCAGTCCGGCTTTTCCCACCAGAAGGGCGGCGCCTCGCTGGTCATCTCATCGACCGTTGGCGCCTTTCAGGCGCGCCTTGACGACCAGCGGCTGAATATAGGGCTCCAGAGATTTCAGCGTGCGGGCAAGCGCGCCGCGCATCTCGTCGACGGTGGCAGCACCCGCCGCGATCATTTCGTGGCGCGCCACTTCGTTGGTCAGAAGGAAATTGACCGCGCCGGTCAGCATGTCGCGGTCGCGCACAAGCTTGGCGCCGCCGCTGTCGAGCAGGCGCTGATAGGCCTCGCGGAAATTCTGGACGTTGCGGCCGGCAAGCACCGCGGTTTCGAGCATCGCCGGCTCGAGCGGGTTCTGGCCGCCTTGCGAGGTCAGCGAACGGCCGACGAAAGCGATCTCGGTCAGCCTCAGGTAAAGCCCCATCTCACCGATCGTGTCGCCCAGAAGGATATCGGTATCAGGCGAGATGCGGTCACCCTTGCTGCGCCTTGCCACAGTCAGGCCCATGCCGGAAATCTGCGCGGCAAGCGCGTCGGCGCGGTCGGGATGACGCGGCACGATGATGGTCAAAAGCCCATGATGGCGCCTGTGCAGGCTGGCATGGACCTCGGCGGCCACGACCTCTTCGCCGTCATGGGTCGAGATCGCCGCCCAGGTCGGGCGATCGCCTATCTGGCGCTGCAGAGTGGCCAGCGCCCGCTCGTCAACCGGCGGCGGGTTGGTGTCGACCTTGAGATTGCCGGAAACTGTGACCGGGCGGGCGCCGAGCGCGCGGAACCGCTCGCCGTCGACATCCGATTGGGCGATGACATGGGCGAGATTCTCGAACAGCGCCTCGGCAACGCTTGCGCGCTTCTTCCACGAGGTGAAGGAGCGGTCCGACAGCCGGCCGTTGACCAGAACCTGCGGCACGTTGCGGGCGCCGAGTTCCAGGATGGTCATCGGCCAGATTTCCGATTCGGCGATGATCGCCAGTTCCGGCCGCCAGTGATCGAGGAAACGGCTTACCGCGGGCTTGAGATCGAGCGGCACATATTGGTGGATGATGCGGCTGCCGAGGCGCTCGTCGGCGACCTTGGCCGAAGTCACGGTGCCGGTGGTCAGGACGACGTTGACGCCGTAGTCGAGGATGCTCTCGACCAGCGGCACCACCGCGATGGTCTCGCCGACGCTTGCCGCATGGATCCAGATCACCGGCCCTTCCGGCCGGGGCCGGCCGGCGACGCCATAGCGCTCGCGGCGCCGGGCGCGATCCTCCTTGCCGCGCGAGGCGCGCCAGGCGACATAAGGACCGATCAGCGGATAGGCGGCCGCCCCCGCATAGCGGTAGGCGGTCAGAGCCGCACGCGCCCAGCGCTCGCTCATTTGCCGCCACCCACGAGGCGATAGGCCTCGGCCGTCGCGGCGTTGAGGGAGGCGGTGACCTCCTGGCGCTTGCGCTCCATCTCGGCATCGTCGGCATCGGCCGGCACGAAGACCGGGGGGCCCACGATGACCGCGGAGCGCCCGAAAGGCAGGTTGATGGTGGTCTTGTCCCAGCTCTTCTCAAGCACCTTGCGGCGACTGGTGGCGATGGCCGAAGGCAGGATCGGCCGGCCGGAAAGCCTTGCCAGAAGAACGATGCCAAGCCCGGCCTCGCGCGGCTTGCCGTTCGGAATATCGGCGATCATGGCGACGTTCTTGCCGATCACGAGCGACCTCTTGAGCGCGATCAAGGCCTTGGCGCCGCCCTTGTCGAGGTGGTTCGAACTGTTGCGGCCGCCGGAACCGCGCACCGCCTCGATGCCGAATTTCTCGAGCATCAGTGCCTGGAGCTCGGCGTCGGCGCTGCGGGAGACCATGGCGACCAGCGGCCGGCCCTTGGGGTAATAGGCAGGGGTCAGGAGTTGCTGGCCGTGCCAGAGCGCGATGATGCCGGGCTCAAGATGCGCATAAGCGCCGCCGGCAACCTTCGTCGAGCCTTCGACAAGCGGGCTGGTGAGGCGAATCAGCCGCAGGAACCAGGCGAACAGGCTGGCGATGAAATTCTTGACGAAACTCGACTGCGCCAACGGCTCGCGGATGCGCCGCCACAGCGTACGCGTTCCGCCGCGTCTGGCAGCGCGCCGCCTGGTCGCGCCTTTCACCGCTTCATGCTCCATCGACGTCAACCGCCGACCTTTGTTTCTGGATCGAGCAGACGGTGCAGATGAACAACGAAATAACGCATATGGGCATTGTCGACACTGGCTTGCGCCTTCGCTTTCCACGCAGTGTGCGCCGATTGATAGTCGGGGTAGATTCCGACGATGTCGAGCGCGTCCAGGTCACGAAACTCGGTTCCACCCAGCTTTTTCAGCTCTCCACCGAAAACCAGGTGCAAAAGCTGTTTCTTTCCGTCTTCCACGGCCATGCCGATCCTTCGCAGATTCATGAATTTTGTGAAACGTTTAGCCCAAAGCAGACGATTTTGGAACTGTGGGCCGACTCACCCTTGGTCAATGCGGGCAATTACACCGGCGAGCACGCCAAGCAGTTCGCCGCTGCCGGCCGCGAGCGCGCCGTGATTGATCACCTCGCCGGCATAGCGCGGCGGCTTGCCGGCGCGATCAAGCAGTGCGCCGCCAGCCTCGGCGAGGATGAGATCGGCGGCGGCGATGTCCCAGTCATGCGCATTCGGCTTGACGAAGGTCGCATCGAGCTTGCCGGCGGCGATCATCGCCAGCCTATAGGCAAGCGAGGGGATGTAGGCGGCCCGCCGCAGCCTGTCGTGCCAGGTTTCCGGCATCAGGTCGACCAGCGGCTTGGGTCCACCGATATCGACGCTCTCACCCAGCGGACGCACATGGATGCGCTTGTCGTTGAGATAGGCGCCCTCGCCCGGCAGGGCCCAGTAAGTCTCATGCTTGGCCGGGCATTCGAGCACGCCGGCCAGCGAGCGGCCGTCCTCGACCACGGCGACGCTGACGCACCAGGAATGCAGGCCGTCGAGAAAGCCGCGCGTGCCATCGATCGGGTCGACGACGAAGGTGCGGCGGGCCGACAGCCTGGCGTGGTCATCGGCGGTCTCTTCCGACAGCCAGCCATAATCCGGACGCGCCTTGAGCAAGGTCTCGCGAAGATAGGCGTCCGCCGCATGGTCGGCCTCGCTCACCGGCGAGGTGCCGCCCTTCATCCACACCTGCGGGTTGTTGCCGAAATAGCCCATGGCGATGGTGCCGGCTTCGCGGGCGGCTTCGCGCAGCAATGCAAGGTCGTCGCCAGCCTCGCTCGATGTCAGTTGGTCAAGCGCCGGCAAGGGTCATCCCTTCGATCAGGAGCGTCGGGGCAGCCGTGCCGAAATTGCGGTCGAGGTCGCTCGCCGGCACCATGTTGAGGAACATGGTCTTCAGGTTGGAGGCGATCGTCACCTCGGCCACCGGATAGGCCAGCGCGCCGTTCTCGATCCAGTAGCCGGAGGCGCCGCGGCTGTATTCTCCGGTCACCATGTCGACGCCCTGGCCGAACACCTCGGTGACGTAAAAGCCGCGCTTCAGCGACGCGATCAAGTCGTCCGGCGAACGCTCACCGGGCTCGATGGCGAGATTGGTCGAGGACGGCGAGACCGACGAGCCGCTGCGCGAGCCGCGTCCATTTGTGACGAGACCGAGCTCGCGCGCGGCCGAGGTCGACAGGAACCAGTGGTTCAAGATGCCCTTCTCGACCATCAGCAGCTTCCCGCCCTCGACGCCTTCGCCGTCGAACGGGCGCGAGGCCTGTCCGCGCCGGCGCAAAGGCTCGTCGGTGACGGTGATCGCGGCCGAGGCCACTTGCTTGCCCATCATGTCGCGCAGGAAGCTGGTCTTGCGGGCGACCGCCGCGCCGTTGATGGCGCCGGCGAGATGGCCGGCGATGCCGCGCGCCACGCGCGGATCGAACACCACATCGACCGGGCCGGTCGCCGCCTTGCGGGCGCCGAGGCGGCGCACGGCGCGTTCGCCGGCCTTGCGGCCGATCTCTTCCGGCGCGTCGAGATCGGCGAAATGCTGGCGCGAGGAGAATTCATAGTCGCGCTCCATAGCCGTGCCCTCCCCGGCTATGACGCTGGTCGAGCGCGAGAAACGCGAGGCGACATACTGGCCGACAAAGCCATGCGAGGTGGCGAGCACGAGGCCGCCCAGTCCGGCGCTAGCGCTGCTACCGGAGGAATTGGTGACGCCCTTGACGGCCAATGCGGCCGCTTCGGCGGCAAGGGCCGCCTCCTTCAACTGGTCGGCCGGTACCTCGGTCGAATCGAAAAGGTCGAGGTCGCGCAAATTGCGGGCGAGCAACGCGGGATCGGCGAGGCTCTGGAACGGATCCTCGGGCGAGACTTTGGCCATGGCGACGGCCCGCTCGGCAAGCGATTTCGGATCGGAAGCGGCGGTCGCCGAGACGCTCGCCACGCGTTGGCCGACGAAGACGCGCAGCGACATATCCTCGCTCTCCGACGATTCGGTGCCCTCGACCTTGCCCAGCCGCACCGACACGCCGGCAGAGCGGCCGCGCACCGCCACCGCGTCGGCCGCGTCGGCGCCGGCACGCCTGGCGGCCTCGACGAGCGCCGTCACGCGATCGGTCAATTTCGCTGCGTCGAGCCGGTTGGTCATAAGGTTGTTCCCGTTTGTTCATGCAATCTGTCAGGGCCATGCACTTTGTCACGCCCTGCGGCACCTGTCGCATCGTCTTGTGCATGCCGAAGCGCCAGCTGTCGCACCATCTATTGTTCCATCCACGCTAGTGCAATGGCGGATGCGGCAATCTCAAGGCAATCGCGGTGGTTCGTGTGGGATGCGCAGGGCCGAAACGGGCGTGCTATCCGGTCACCGGCGCCCAGATCACGTCCTCGATCCTCGTTGCCCCAGTCGCCAGCATCACCAGCCGGTCGAAGCCCAGCGCCGAGCCGCTTGCCTGCGGCATGATGGCCAAGGCCGCCAGGAAATCCTCGTCCAGCGGATAGCGCTCGCCATAGACGCGCTCTTTCTCATCCATCTCGGCGAGGAAGCGGCGGCGCTGCTCTGCCGGGTCGGTAAGCTCGCCGAAGGCGTTAGCGAGCTCGACGCCGCAGCAATAAAGCTCGAAGCGCTCGGCAACGCGCGGATCCTCGGCGCTCGGGCGGGCAAGTGCCGCTTCCGAAATCGGATAGCCGTAAAGGATGGTGGCCCGCCCCTGCCCCAGGGCCGGTTCGATCTTCTCCACCATCACCCGGCTGAACAGATCGGCCCAATTGTCGTCGGGCGCGGTGCGCAGGCCAGCCTTGACCAGCGTGGCATGAAGTCCGTCGCGATCCGTGCTCCCGTCAGCCGCGACGGTCGCCAGAAGGTCGATGCCGGCATGGCGCCTGAAGGCTTCCGCCACGCTCAGCCGCTCCGGCTCGGCGAAGGGGTCGGCCTCGCGTCCGCGAAAACGGAAACGCCTGGAGCCGGCCCTCTCCGCGGCAAGCGCCAGGAATTCGGCGCAGTCGTCCATCAGACGCTCGTAAGTTTCACCGACGCGGTACCATTCGAGCATGGTGAATTCGGGATGATGCAGCGGCCCACGCTCACGGTTGCGCCAGACGGCGCCCAGGCTGAAGATGCGCTGCTCGCCGGCGGCAAGCAGCTTCTTGCAGGCGAATTCCGGCGAGGTGTGGAGATAGAGCGGCCGGCGCGACGCGTCGGGTCCGATCGCCTCGGTGGCGAAGGCGGAAAGATGCGCCTCGTTGCCCGGCGAAACCTGCAGCGCCGAGGTCGTCACCTCGATGAAATCGCGTGTCGAGAACCAGCCGCGAAGCGCGGCGGCAATTGCGTTGCGCGCCATCAGCCGGGGCCGGCGGTCGGCATGGATATCAGGCATCCACCAGGGCGAAGCGCCGGTCATGGGCAGGAAAATCGCACGGAAGACTGGCGGTTCGGCGCAAGATGCGCTAGGGCGCACGCGATGGCCGCCGTCGCCGCTTCGCGGAAATCGACGCTTGCAGGCCGAAAAACTCGAACGGGATCGAATATCGTGGTCAAGGTCATCGCCAGCTCCTTACGCAAAGGCAACGTCGTCGATAAGGACGGCAAGCTCTATGTCATCCTCTTTGCCGAAAACATCCACCCTGGCAAGGGCACGCCGGTGACGCAGCTCGACATGCGCCGTATCGGCGACGGGGTGAAGGTGTCGGAGCGCTACCGCACGACCGAAATGGTCGAGCGCGCCTATGTCGAGGAGCGCGAGCACACCTTCCTCTATTCCGACGGCGAGGGTTTTCACTTCATGAACCCGGAAAGCTACGACCAGGTCGTGGCTTCGGAAGCCGTGGTCGGCGATTTCGCGCCCTATCTACAGGAAGGCATGGCCGTTCAGCTCGCCCAGTTCAACGGCGTGCCGATCTCGCTGACGCTGCCCCAGCGCGCCACCTTCGAGGTGGTCGAGACCGAGCCGGTCACCAAGGGCCAGACGGCGTCTTCCTCCTATAAGCCGGCCGTGCTCTCCAACGGCGTGCGCACCGCCGTGCCGCCGCACATCTCGGCCGGCACGCGCATCGTGGTGATGACCGCAGACGGCTCGTATGTCGAGCGCGCCAAGGACTGATATTTTACGGCGGCACGATTAGCGCGGCTCGCCTGCAAGGGCGGGCTACGCACGAATGCGCCCCGCCGACTTCTGCAAGGTATGAGAGGCATGTCCCTTGTGGGCAGTATCAGCCGCAAGTTCGGCTGAACTACTGTCCCTAAGGCGACGATATCAGCACATATCCGCGGGTTTTGTTCTCATTGTCGCTGTCGACCGTGTTCATCGCTCCGAACAGGTCGGCCGTCGTCACCCATACCGGCGGATATTTGTAGCGGGCGACATCGAGGATCAGGAACCTGTCCGCTTTCTCGTCGTAAGCGGCCAGCGGCGATATATGCCCGCCCTTCTCCTGGCCCATCGCCTTGCGCAGATAATTGACGATGACGAAGTGCCCGGGCTTGGCAAGGAACGAACTGGCCTGGGTGCGAAACTGCTCGAGACTGGCATCCGAAGCATGGCGGACCTCAGCCTTGATAGGCTGGGTGGAAAGAATGGCCCCGATCTGGTCGAGCGTCATTCCCTGCTTGTCGAGGATCTGACGAGGAAGAATGGTTTCCGTGCGCTCGTTCAGGACATTATCCTGCGTGAACGTCTTGTAAGGTTCGTATTCGGGCACCGCGGGCGCCGGAACGTTGAGCGCATTCAGCACCATGACGATGCTGGCCACGCCGCAATAGGCCTGCGTCTTTTGCGTGAGAAAGTTGCTCGCGAGGGGGAAATAGGCTTCCTTCGCCATGCTTTCGGCAAGAAAGCTCTCTCCGGCGGGGGAACTGAACCCCGTCAGATTGTCCGGAAGCTTCAGCGTCTCGGAGAAGGCGCTGGGCGCAATCAGGAGAAACGTTAGCAGGAGCGAATAAAAGCGCGCAGACATTGTGACCCTCAGCCTCGTGGAGAAAGCATCGAGGGATGCTATCAGCTTTCGCAGGCCATCGCACGTTGATCTGCCGGCGCGCCCGGGTCAATCAACCAGCCGCATCATCAGGCGGCCGCCGCCACCGGCAGGCCGGCGGCTTTCCATTCCGGCATGCCGTCCTCGAGGCGGCGCGGAACGTCCGACCGAGCCTCGGCTGCGGTTTAGCCGTTCTCCAACCCTTTCCCGAAAACTGTCGAAACGCTTAATATGCCCACATGCAGGGGACTCGCATCGCTTTTGGTCCGTTCGTACTCGATCCCGACACCGGGACGCTCCTTAAAGAGCGTATCCCGATCGCCGTTGGGCATCGTGGGCTGACGTTGCTTGCCGCGCTTGCGGCACGGCCCGGCGAAATCGTGACCAAGGCTGAGCTGATGGACGCTGCCTGGCCGGGGACCTCCGTTGAGGAAGGCAACCTTACCGTCCAGATCGCGACACTAAGAAAGGTTCTTGGTCCGGCTGACAACGGCGGCGAGTGGATCGCCACCGTGCCTCGCGTCGGCTACCGCTTCACCGGGACGATTGAGCCGGTGGCGAGCACATCCTCCAAACCGATGCCGGCATCCGGCAAACCGTCGATTGGGGTGCTGCCTTTTGCCAATTTGGGCGGCGACCAGGACCAGCAATATCTCAGTGACGGCATAACCGAGGACATAATCACGGAGCTGGCCAGATTTCGCTCCCTCCTCGTCATCGCACGCAACTCGTCTTTTCAGTTTCGCCATCCGGTACCGGACATCGCCGAAGTCCGTCGCAAACTCGGGGTTCGCTACCTCGTCGAAGGCAGCATACGAAAGCTCGGCGATCGCATTCGCATCACCACACAATTGATTGACGCCGCCACCGGCACCCACCTGTGGGCCCAACGGTACGATCGGGCCCTCAACGACATCTTCACATTGCAAGACGAGGTTGCCGCTCTCATCGCCTCGATGGTCGAAGGCCAAACGGAGGCCGACTCGGCAAGCCGCTCCAGGCGCAAGCCTCCAGCCGATTGGGATGCATACGACTACTATCTGCAAGGGCGCGCGCTCTTCCATCGATATGAACTGGACAAGTCCGAGCCGCTGTTCGTTCGGTGCGTCGAGCTCGATTCGACCTTCGCTCAAGGCCACGCCTTCCTCGCCCAGGCAGCCGTTGGCAGATTCTGGTATGACAACGATCCGAGGACGCTACAGAAGGCTTGGGACTCGGCCCGAACGGCGCTCGATCTCGACAGGAGCGACGGCGTCTGTCACCAGAGCATGGGGCTGGTGCTTACGCACATGCGCCAGCACAGCGATGCGGGAATGCATTTCGAGCGAGCACGCTCGCTGAACCCGCTGGACGTGAACATCGCAGGAGATTACGCAAGCTGGCTCAATTATGGCGGACGGGCCGAGACGGCGCTCAACGTGCTCGAAAGCGCGTTACTGCGCGACCCGTTACCTCCGACATGGTTCTGGGAGGTGAAGGGCAGTTCGCTCTTCCTGCTTGGAAGCTACTCGGAAGCCGTCGGTTCGTATCAGAGGGCCGGAGACCATTTCTTCACTCATGCCTTCCTCGCGGCGACTTACGCGCATTTAGGCGAGATGGAGAAGGCGCGCGCTGAAGTCGAGGAAACACTGATGAGGAAACACGACGTAACCGTTCGGCTGATTTCAGGTCTCCCGTTCGCCGACCCAGTCGCTCTCGAGCTTTTCACATCAGGCTTCAGAAAGGCCGGTTTTCCCGTGTGAACGCCACCGCCGTCGCGCTCGGCCTCAAGGCCAACTGGAAGCAGTTTTCGCTGCTGGTGCTGATCAACGCCTTCGTCGGCGGCATGGTCGGCATCGAGCGGACCGTCGTGCCGCTGATCGGCGCGGAGGAATTCGGCGTCGCTTCCACCACGCTGGTCGTCTCCTTCATCGTCAGCTTCGGCGTGGTCAAGGCCTGCGCCAATCTCGTCTCCGGCCAGCTTGCCGATAGATGGGGCCGCAAGCGCGTGCTGGTCCTGGGCTGGCTGTTCGGCTTGCCGGTGCCCTTCATCATCATCTCAGCGCCGAGCTGGGGCTGGATCGTGGCCGCCAATGCATTGCTCGGCATTAACCAGGGCTTCGCCTGGTCGATGACGGTGATCATGAAGGTCGATCTTGTCGGACCGAAATCGCGCGGGTTGGCCGTTGGCCTCAACGAATTCGCCGGCTACCTCGCCGTCGGCGTCACGTCCTTCCTCACCGGCTATCTCGCCAGCCGCTACGGGCTGCGTCCGGTGCCGATCTATCTCGGCGTCGTCTACGCGATCCTGGGTGCGACGCTGTCGATCCTGCTGGTGCGCGACACGCGCGAGCATGTGCGGCTGGAGCTGGCGGACCACCCAAAACAGGCTTCTCCGCTCAGCTTCCGCGAGATCTTCATGCTGACTTCGTTCGGGGACCGTAACCTGTTCGCCGCCTCCCAGGCCGGCTTGGTGAACAATCTGAATGACGGCATGAGCTGGGGGCTGTTCCCGCTCTTCTTTGTCGCCAACGGGCTCGGCGTCGAGCGCATCGGCATCCTCAAGGCCGTCTATCCGGCGGTGTGGGGCGTCCTGCAGGTCGCGACCGGGCCGCTCAGCGACCGGTGGGGCCGCAAGGGCCTGATCGTCGCCGGCATGTGGGTGCAGGCGGCGGGGCTTCTCTTGACCGCCATGACGCGCGAATTCGGCTGGTGGCTGCTGGCGAGCCTGCTGCTCGGCCTCGGCACGGCGATGGTCTATCCAAGCCTGATCGCGGCCGTTTCGGACGCCTCGCATCCGTCGTGGCGAGCGCGCTCGCTCAGCGTCTACCGCTTCTGGCGCGACCTCGGCTACGCAATTGGCGCCCTCACCGCGGGCCTGATCGCCGATTTCTTCGGCTTCGTCGCGGCGATCGGGGCCATCGCGGCGCTGACATTCCTGTCGGGCGCGATCGTCGCGATGGCGATGCGCGAGACGCATGTCGCCGGCCAGTCTCCGTAAGGCGATGGTTAACGCAGGCCCCGAACAAGGTTTCCGTTTACGATATCGTAAGCTTGTTGCTGCGGGCCATTCGCCGGTCCGCTACAATTGCGGCAGTTGAATTTTCCTCGAGATCGCGCATGAGCAGCCCCAACCGCATGCCGTGGGTGGACACGGCAAAAGGCCTTTCCATCATCCTGGTGGTGATGATGTATTCGGCCTACAACACAGGCGAGTACACCGGCGGTGTCGGCTTCCTGCACTATGTGATCGGCTTCGCGACGCCCTTCCGCATGCCGGAATTCTTCCTGATCTCGGGCCTGTTCCTGTCGCAGGTGATCGACCGGCCGTGGCGGCGTTATGTCGACCGCCGTGTCGTCCACTATCTCTATTTCTACGTGCTGTGGGCGCTCATCTCGATCGGGCTGAAGATCGGCATCTTCAGCCGCGACCCCGCCGGCATGCTGCACGACCTGGCAATGGCCGTCGTCCAGCCCTATGGCGTCTTGTGGTTCATCTACATGCTGGCGGTTTTCGGCATCGCGATCCGCGTGCTGCGCGAGCTTCGCGTGCCGCACTGGATCGTCATCTTGGCTGCCGCCGCGCTGCAAATGTGGGCGCCGAAGCCCGACAGCTACGCGCTCGAGCAGTTCGCGGCCTATTTCGTGTTCTTCTATCTCGGCTTCGTGCTCGCGCCGCTGATATTTCGGCTGGTCGAATGGACACAGGCTCGTCCGGCGATCGCCGTCGCGGGCCTGCTCGCCTGGGCGCTCGTCAACGGGCTGCTCGTCTATTCGCCGGGCTATGCCGTGCAACCTGTCGGCATGCAGATGGGCCTAGCGGCATGGCCGCCACTGCATCTGACGCTGGCCGTCGCAGGCGCGGTGGCGCTGTGCGTGGCCGGCGGCTTCCTGTCGAAATTCGCTTCCATGGAGTGGCTGCGCTGGCTCGGCGAGCATTCGCTGGTCGTCTATGTCGCCTTCACCATTCCGATGTCGATCTTCCGCGGTGTCATGCTGGCGAGCGGCCTTCTGACCGACACCGGCATGCTGAGCCTGGCTGTGCTGCTTGTCTCGGTCATCAGCCCGGTGGTGCTCTATTTCATCGTCAAGCGCATCGGCTTCGGCACCTTCCTGTTCGAGCGGCCGGCCTGGGCGCATGTCGATGGGCCAAACGCCGCGAAGGCCTCCAAGCCAATGACGCGGCCGGCGCGCGAAGCGGCCTGACCGGCCGCCTTTGCACCGGTCCGCTACTTGCTACCGTGTCCCGGACGCCGCGCGGCTTTGATCTTGCCGCTGCTGCCGCCACCGCAGAAGAAGCAGCCGCCGCCGTCGGATTCCAGCCCCGACACGCCGGAGGGCATCGCCAGCTCCTGCAGCACGTCGCCCGTGTCGGGATCGACGCGCACCAGGTCGCCCTCCTCGCCTTCCCAGGTGGCATGCCAGAGCTCGCCATCGACCCAGGTGACACCCGTGACGACGCGCTTCGATTCGATCGTGCGGATCACTCTGCCCGTTTCAGGATCGATCTGGTGAATCTTGTGCGCCCGGTATTCGCCGACCCAGAGCGAGCCCTCGGCCCAGGCCATGCCTGAATCGCCGCCATTGCCGGGGGCAGGAATGGTGGCGACGACCTTGCCGATCTTCGGGTCGACCTTGTGGATGCGATCCTCGGCAATCTGGTAGAGATACTCGCCATCGAAGGCAGTCCCGGCATGCGAGGCGACATCGATCGTACGCACGATCTCGCCGCTCTCCGGATCCAGCGCGTTCAGCTTGTCGCCACTGGCGAACCAGATATTTTGGCCGTCATAGGTGACGCCATTGACGCGCTCGACGCCGGGGAACGGTCCATATTCGCGCAGGATCTCGGCAGCGGCTCGTTTCATTTTCAGCCTCCATTCGAACAATGACCGCAGACTAGTCGGTCGGCAGCGGCCCCGGGAGTAACAACACAGTCGGGAATCCGGTCACCGGCGGCATCATCCAGCGGCGCGCCCGGCCCCGGCCGACCGGCTGCACCTTGTTCTGCGTCGACAGCTCTTCCAGCGCCCGCTGCACGGTGCGCGCGCTGGCGCCGAGCGCGATCGCCAGCGCCGAGCTCGACCAGGCCTCGCCGTCGGTCAGGAAAGCGAGCACCGCGCCGTGTTCCTCCTCGACAGGCGGCGCCAGCACGACGACGTCGGCGGCTTTGAGGGGCGTCAGCGCAAACCCGGCGGCGGTCGCATTGATATCGGCCAACCCAGCGAGCTCGGCGCGCAGCCGCCCCATCTCGACCCTCAGCCGCGCGCGATGAGATTCATCCGCGTGCCTCGCCCGAAAGGCGCGTCTCAACAGCATCTCACGCGAGGCATCCGCCGGCCATGCCTCGGCAAGCGCGCGCGCCAGCGCAAACAACACCGGCCGTGTCGCCAGCGAGACGACCGCATCGGCCTCGCGCACGACGTTGCGCGACGCATCGACGACGAGAGCGCCCGAGGTCAGCAGGGCCTCGACCTCGTCGAGCAGCAGCTCCTTCTCTGTGCCACGCGCGATTAGCCGGCCGACCGGCGTGTTCAAGACCAGGGATGCCGCTTCGACTTCGGCCTTCAAGGCCGGGATGTTGGCTTCGTAAGCGGCCAGCGATGCCCGGCCGAAGGCCGAGCGCGCCGCCTTTGTCCTCAGGCGCCGGACCGCGATGCCGGCCGCGGCCAGTTCATGCGCGACGCGCGCAACCGGCGGCAGCGGCGCCGGATCGAAATCCGAAAGCAGGCGCTCGGCCTCATCGAGCCGGCCGATCAGGATGAGGCGGCGCGCCTCGAGGCTGCCGGCATAGGCGGCGTTCAGCCGGTCGCCATGCGCGGCAAGCGTGGCGCGTGCGGACCGCAAGGCCTTCTCCGGCCAGCCGAGGTCGCGCGAGACCAACGCGATCTCGGCCTCGGCGACGACGCAGCGCGCGCGTGCGACCGCCTCCTTCGGGCTGAAGGAGCGGACGGCGTCCTTCAGCAGCGCCTTGGCCTTGGCGAAATCGCCGAGCTGCGCCATCGCGATGCCGCGCAGCGCCAGCGCCGGCGCGTCGTCGCGCAGCGCGACGCGCTTCAAGGCGCCGAGCGGATCGCCCGCGGCGAGCGCGCGCCCGGCGGCGTTGATCAGCGAGTCCATGCCGCCGCCTCAGGGCCCGCCGGATCAAATCGCGTCACACTTGTAACTCTCACCATCGAACCATGCGGCCTATGTCTGTCCCCGTCACCCCCAACCAAACCCAAGAACGGGACAAGAGCAATGACCCAACAGATGAAGACACCGCCGGTCGTTTCGCAGGAAGCGTGGGAAGGCGCCTATGAAGAAATGCTGGTCAAGGAAAAGGCGATGACCCGCGCCCGCGACGCATTGGCCGCCGAACGCCGCCGCATGCCGTGGATGGAAGTCACCAAGGACTATGTGTTCGAAGGCCCGAGCGGCAAGGCGAGCCTGCTCGACCTCTTCGAAGGCCGCCGCCAGCTCGTGATCTACCGCGCCTTCTTCGAGCCGGGCGTCTATGGCTGGCCCGAACATGCCTGCCGCGGCTGCT
The DNA here is from genome assembly GCF_003997405.1 of Mesorhizobium sp. M2A.F.Ca.ET.042.01.1.1. Taxonomy (NCBI): domain Bacteria; kingdom Pseudomonadati; phylum Pseudomonadota; class Alphaproteobacteria; order Hyphomicrobiales; family Phyllobacteriaceae; genus Mesorhizobium; species Mesorhizobium sp. M2A.F.Ca.ET.042.01.1.1. The sequence continues at coordinate 5,496 of NZ_RZRX01000089.1, read as the reverse complement.
CGCTCGGCGCCGACATGGTCGGCAACCTCGCCCATCTCAACGCCCGCGACACCACGCTCGCCTATGCCTCGCGCGCGCCGCAGGCCGACATCCAGCGGTTGAAGCAACAGATGGACTGGAAAATGCCCTGGTACACCATCACCGACAGCTGGGATAAGGATTTCGGCGTCGACCAATGGCACGGCCACAACGTCTTCATCCATGACGGCAAGCACATCTTCCGCACCTATTTCGTCAACAACCGCGGCGACGAAGCCTTCGGCACGGTGTGGAGCTATCTCGACGTCACGCCGCTCGGCCGTCAGGAGGTGTGGGAGGATTCGCCCGAGGGCTATCCGCAGACCCAGACCTACAAATGGTGGAACTGGCACGACAATTACGAAGAAGGCGCCGCGCCTGACCAGAGATGGGTCGAGGTCTCGGATGCCGGCGAAGCGGCGTTCCGCAACAAGAGCGCCTGAGCGTGAAGCAACTCCGGCGGCGCGACCCGCGCCGCCGAAGCCGATCTCGCCAAGCCTTGTCTCTCTGACCCCTGCAAACCTGACCGCTTCAGAAGGTGAATGTCATGAGCATCGACAACCCTCGCCCGAGCAGCTTCAGCCTCGCCGACTGGCTCTGCTTCGCCGCGGCGCCAACCTTCGCCATGATGGCGCTGCTGACGGCTGCCTATGGCGACCACGACACGATGTGCATGACGGGCGCCTCGGTGCTGAGCGGTATGGCGCCGATGTATCTGTTGATGGCGGGCTTCCATCTGACGCCTTGGCTGCGGCTGATGGCGAGGCGCACCAACGGGATTTGACGCAAGCGCTCAGCGTTCCCGTTACGTTGCGTTTAGCTCTGCCATGTAGAGAATTCGGATGCGGAGGCGGCGTCTGAATGCTGGATAACTATGAGGCGGACGAATTCGGCGTGATCCACCAGATCGACTTCACGCCGATCAAGTACGACAAAAAATACATCTCCTACTACGAGGACCTGAGCGACCGGACCATCAAGCTCGGCTATCAGCGGCTTGGCTGGGTGCTGGGGATCACCGGCGAGATTCCGCGCTCGGTGCTGGAGATCGGATATGGCACCGGCACATTCATCGAAGCCGCCAAGATTACCGGCGTCGCCGATTGCGCCGGCTGCGACATCGCCGAGTTTCCGCTGCCCCAAGGTGTCCGCTTTGTCGATTGGGAGGAGGCGCTCGCCGGCTCGTGGGATCTCGTCGCCATGTTCGACGTGCTCGAACACATCCCGGATCTCAGTTTCCTCGCCCGCCTGCAGACCCGGCATCTGGCCGTCGCCGTCGGCGCCCAGCTCACGCCAGCCGCCATCGGCGACGGCGACGCTTGGTTCCGGACCTGGCGCATGCGCCTCCCCAACGAGCACCTGCACCACTTCGACCGCGACTCGCTGGTGGCGCTGCTCGCGCACAACGGCTTCGACTGCGTGACCCTGAACTGTTTCGAGGACGGGATCAGGCTGCGGCCCGGAGAAGCGGGTCCGAATATTCTGTCGGGCTTCTTCAGGAAGCCATAGACCGAGGAGCCGGCTGAGCGCCAATGGCGGACTACTCCGCCCAGGCAAGCTCGCCCAGATGGCGACGGACCCAGTTCGTCTCTTCAGAAGCCGTGCGCCCAAAATGCCGCTTGAAGTCACGGCTGAACTGAGCCGCGCTCGCATAGCCGAACCGAAGCCGCGGCCTGAGCGATCGTGCCCTTGCGTGCGATCATCAGTCTTGCCTCGTGCAGCCGCATGGCTTTCACGTACTGCATCGGGCTGCTTCCGGTCATCTCCCTGAAATGGACGTGGTAGGAAGGCACGCTCATGCCTGCTTCTCTCGCCAGATTGGCAACCGAGATTTCGCAGCTGTAGTTTTCCCGCAGCCATGCAAGGCTCCGCACGATCCTTCCCGACCTGCCCCTTTGCTGCAAGGCCGCGACCATTGCGCCGCCTTGCGGGCCAATCAGCACCCGGTAATGCAGCTCGCGCAGCAGGCCTGATCCAAGAATGGCGGTCTCGGCAGGGTTGCGAAGCGCCTTCAAAAGGCGCAGCAGCACATCCTCGATATCGGCCTCCATCCTGCTCGATATGAGACTTTGCGGCCTGTCGCTTCCCATTGCGGAATGCGTCTCCAGCCGCCCTGCAATCTCGGCCGCCAGCCGCATGTCAAACTCAACATAGACGGCAAGCAGCGGACGATCGGGGCTGGCCATCGACTCCATTCGAAACGGAACCGGCACCGACACCGCCAGATAGTGTTCTTCGTCGTAGAGGTAGACCTCCTGTTCGAGGATGCCTCGCTTGCTTCCCTGCAGGACGAACACCGCGCCCGGTTCATAAAGCACCGGGACGTCATGGAGCACGGCCTCCGTCCGGAGCACCCGTACGCACTCGAGCGCGGTCGCGTTGTATCCAATGCGTTCGCCGAGAGCTCCGGCCAGGTCGACCAGTTCCCGTCTTCGTCCGGCGTCGAATCCAATAGGATTTGGCAAGCCATTCATAGAAAACGCAATCGAAGATCCCATCGCCCAATACTATTTGCCAACGCGCACTCGATCAACAAAGGACCGCAGACCATGGCGAAAAAGACCTTCTTCATCACCGGCGCCAATTCCGGCTTTGGCCTCGCCATCGCTTCCGCCGCCATCCAGACGGGCCATATGGTCATTGGCACCGTACGGTCCGAGACGTCACGCGCGGCACTCGGCAGATCCCTGCCCGCGATGCGGACGGTCATGTGCGATGTCACGGAGTTCGACCGCGTGCCGGACGTCGTCGCGCAGGCGGAGAAAGAGCACGGGCCCGTCGATGTCCTGATCAACAATGCCGGCTATGGCCACGAAGGGGTGCTTGAAGAGTCGCCGCTCGAAGAGATGCGGCGCCAGTTCGACGTGAACGTCTTCGGCGCCGTGGCGGTCGCCAAGGCGTTTCTTCCGAGGTTCCGCGAGCGACGCCGTGGCTTCATCGTCAATGTCACCTCGATGGGCGGCATGATCACGATGCCGGGCATTGCTTACTATTGCGGCAGCAAGTTCGCGCTCCAGGGCATATCGGAGGTGATGCGTTCCGTTTGGCGTTCGCGTTACGGCCATCTGCCCCGGTTCCTTCCGGACGGACTGGGCCGGACGTTCCATGGTCCGGACCGAAAGGTCTATCGCGGATTATGACGCGCTGTTCGACCCGATCCGGGAAGCCCGGCTGACGAAAAGCGGCAAGCAGCTTGGCGATCCGGACAAGCTCGCAACGGCCGTATTGGCTTTGGTGGAATCCGAAGCTCCGCCGCCGCAGCTTCTGCTTGGCAGCGACGCCCTCAGGCTCGTGTCCGAGCGTATCGAACGCCTGCAGCAGGAGATCGAAGCCTGGAGGGCCGTAACCATCTCGACCGATGGCTGAATGAGCGCTGGAATAACCCGCCGCATTGCCTTTCCGCCCCGGCTCGCTCCATAGTCGGGTCAATGCTTGACGCGATTGCGAGTCACTGGTCGACGCTTATCCTGATCCTCTCGCTGGCGATGGCGGCGGTCGGCATCGTTCACGCCATCATGACCAAGGAGGACGTGCGCGCCGCCACCGGCTGGGTCGGCGTGATGCTGCTCTCGCCCTTTCTCGGCGCGATCATCTACGCCATTGCCGGCATCAACCGCATCCGCCGTGCGACGATCAGCGCGATGCGGCCGGTCTCACCCGAGGCCGCCGCCGCCCGGCACGACCGCGATGTCGCGCTGGAAGCCCTGATCAACGCCGAATACGGCCAGCGCTTCACCGGGTTGAAGACGCTTGGCGACAGGGTAGCGCGGCGTCCGCTGACCTCCGGAAACACCATCGCCGTGCTCAAGACCGGCGACGAGGCCTATACGGCGATGTGCGGGGCAATTGACGCTGCGCAAAGAAGCGTCCTCCTGGAGACCTATATTTTCGATAATGACGCCGTCGGGGCGCTGTTCGTCCAGTCGCTCGGCAACGCCGTCAAGCGCGGCGTCACCGTGCGCGTGCTGATCGACGCCGTCGGCGTGCGCTATTCGGTGCCGAGCATCCTGAAACAACTCAGGGAGGCCGACGTCACCGTCGACCTCTTCAACGGCAACATCGTCATGGGCCTGAGACTTCCCTATGCCAATCTGAGGACGCACAGGAAGATCCTGATCGTCGACGGCGCGGTGGCGTTCACGGGAGGCATGAACATCCGCAACGGATTCTCGGCCGAATTCGCCGGTTCAGACAGTTCGCGCGACACCCATTTCGAGGTCACCGGGCCGGTGGTGGCCGACCTGTTCTCGGTTGCCGCCGAGGACTGGCGCTTTGCCGCCAACGAGGCCCTGAAGGACGGCCCGTGGCAGGTTGAGCGCGCCGCGCCGCCGCCCGGGCAGCCGGTGCTGGTGCGCGCGGTGGCGACCGGGCCGGACGCCTCCAACGAAAACAACCTGAAGCTGCTGATGGGAGCGTTTTCGGTCGCCCGCAAATCGATCCGCATCATGTCGCCCTATTTCCTGCCGGACCGGGAGTTCATCAGCGCGTTGACCACGGCTGGCCGCCGCGGCGTCGAAATCGACATCGTCGTGCCGGCAGTGAACAACCTTTTCCTCGTCGATCATGCGATGACGGCGCAGTTCGACCAGGTTTTGAAGCATTATTGCCGGGTCTGGCGCCACGAGGGCTCGTTCGATCATTCCAAGCTGATGGCGATCGACGGCGTGTGGGCCTATGTCGGCTCCTCCAATCTGGACGCGCGCTCGCTGAGGCTGAATTTCGAGATCGACATGGAAGTCCTGGACAAGAACTTCGCCGCCGAGATCGACGCCCGCATTGCGGCTGCCATCTCGACCGCCCAGCCGGTGACGCTGGAGACGCTGAATGCAAGGCCATTCGTAATCCGCGTCTTCGACCGTTTGCTGTGGCTGGGATCACCCTATCTTTAGAACGGAATCGAGCATCGGGACTATGGAGACAAACGACATCAAGGGACGCAGCCTGCCGGAGACCGTGCTCCTGTCGATCCGCGCCAGGAGCGCGCGCAAGGCGAAGGCGACGCCGCGCAAGCGAGTCAACGACACTGAAATCGTCGTCGCCTCCTACAATGTCCACAAATGCATCGGCACGGACCGCAGGTTCGACCCTGACAGGACGGCCCGCGTCATCCGCGAAATGAGCCCCGACGTGATCGCCCTGCAGGAAGCCGACAACCGCTTCGGCGACAGGGCCGGGCTGCTCGATCTCGCCCGCCTGGAACTGGAGACGGGACTGGTTCCGGTGCCGGTCTCGGGCAACGGCAAGGGGCATGGCTGGCGCGGCAATGTGCTGCTGTTCAAGCGCGGCACTGTACGCGACGTCCACCAGCTCAAGCTGCCGGGACTGGAGCCGCGCGGCGCGCTGGTGGCTGAAATCGATCTTGACGAGAAACGCAGCTTGCGCGTCATTGCCGCCCATCTCGGCCTCCTGCGCCGCTCGCGCTCGGAACAGGCCCGCGTCGTGCTCGACATCATGAGCAGCGCCGACGAAAGGCCGACG
>NZ_RZRX01000088.1:0-23323 GCF_003997405.1 Mesorhizobium sp. M2A.F.Ca.ET.042.01.1.1 | reverse complement strand
GAGCATTTCGACGCCTCAGACACCTTCACCGAGCGCGATCAGGACGTGAAGCTGCAGACGCTGGGCGTGAATTTCAGCTATAAATTCTGAGGCTTGCCGCAGCAGCGCCAGTGCTGAGGCGCCATCCTGTGTTGTCTCTTGAAAATCAGGTGGCCGGCGCCCGCAGGGGGCGGGGGAATGGGTAGGGGCCTGGTAGACGCCGGCCTCGGCGGATCGATCCGCCTTGTGGGCTAACCTAACGGCATCCCCGCAAACCGTAATTCCGCGATCGCGCCACTTCCCAATGCGCCCCTGCTCGGCAAGCGCAGGACCAATAATGGTTAAGCCTCGACGCAAGGTTGCAATCAGACCGATCAGGATCCGTCCGAAGCGATCTTTCCGGCCGGCATGGCGGCGAGGCATTCTTCCAATCGCTGGAGCCGGGCCTTCTGCCAGCGCAGCATATGCGCGACGTCGTGCAGGTTGCATTTGGCTTTCGAATTGGCGGCTTTGATCAGATCGCGCTCGAGCCGATCGATCTCGCAGCGCAGCTGCCGCGCCTCCGCCTCCCGCAGCCCCCGGATCCAGCCTGGCCCACGCATGGTTCCACCATCAAAGCCGGCTCGATGCTGGCACAGAAAGGCTAACGAAACCGGTTTGGCGGACTTTGCATTTTACATATCGCTAATATTAAATTCGGACATCCATCGCATGCTGGCTGGCTGTGTAAAATCAGTCTGTCCGAAACATCGCTTGACGGCTCAAATCAGGCATCTGAAAAGGGCACGCCTGCGGACGTGGCGGAATTGGTAGACGCAAGGGACTTAAAATCCCTCGATCTCTGATCGTACGGGTTCGATTCCCGTCGTCCGCACCACCCTTTGCTCTCGAGCTTGGGGTGGCGGGCCACACTCTTCGCTCGAACTTCGGGTGGCGGCCCGCGAGCCGGGCAAAGGTTACGCGATCGAAAGCTTTTCCGTGCATCAAATGGTCGAGGCGCGTGGGGAAGAGCTTGGGATGTCGACGATCAAGGCGATTTTTCGCCACACCCCTGCCCCGGTCGTATTCGTCTGGCTGACGCTCAGTGCGGTTCTGAGCCTGCTCCTGTTGCTCGGCAACATGCCCAACGGCGACGTCGACGATCTCATGAAGCTGCATGAAATCAGGCATCTTCTGCACACAGGCAATCCGTTCGACAGAACGCTGACCGGTATCGCCCAGCCCGAGCCCATGATCTCGCACTGGCCCTGGATCGTCGATGCGCCCTATGCGTTGCTGGCCATCGCGCTGGCGCCTTTTGTCGGGATGGGAACTGCCTTATCCGCCGCTGCGTTCACCGTGCCGCTCCTGCTCCTCCTGGCCGCTTTAACCCTGCTTTTTCTCGTGATCAGGGAATTCGAGTTCGACCATCCAGGCGTGGTGCTGAGCGTCGCCGCCTTCGCCGGGCTGCCCGCGCTTTCGGAATTCCAGCCCTGGCGCATCGACTACCACAACCTGCAGATGCTCATCCTCCTGGGGGCGGTGCTGCTGACGATCCGTGGCGCGCCGGTTGCCGCCGGATTGAACGGCGCCCTAATGGCTCTGTCCACCGCGATCAGCGCCGAAATGGCGCCGTTCCTTGCTCTTCCGGCCGGCTTCTACGCATTGGTATTCATTGCCGGGACGAAAGATGCAGGCAAGGACCTAGAGGCGTACGGTCTGGCGCTGGCGGCCGCCGCCATTGCGGCATTCTTTGTGGTCGTGGGACCCGATGCCTACAAAAGCGCCGCTTGCGACCGCTATTCGCTTTTGCACCTCACCGCGCTTGCGACTGCCGGCGCCGTGCTTGCAGGTGTCTCGCTGACCAGAAGAATTGGACGCTGGTACATACGCGCCCTGTGCCTTTTGGCCGGTGCCGGCGCGACCGCCGCGATGCTTGTCTTCCTCTTCCCCCAATGCGCGGGCGGCCCGCTCGTCGGTCTCAGCGACTATGTTCGCGACAATTGGCTCTCCCGCATCGAACAGGAACGCAGCATCTTCTTCAGCGCGGACTTTCTGGGCTCCGATCGTTTCGCACGGTTTTTCGTCGCCATTCTGGGCACGGCGGCGACATGCATTTTGGCCATTACCGCCTCGACAAGGAAGCGAGCCTGGTGGGTCCTGGCGGTCTTTTCGGCTGTCGGCCTCCTGTTGGGACTGCTTTATCTAAGGTACCTGCGGTTTTTTCCGCTCTTCGTCGGCCCCGGGGTTGCCTTGCTCGTCCATCAGGGCATTCCAGCCAGCCTGCCGCTGAGGCGCTATTTCGCAGCCAGGTCGACGGACGAGTTGCCGCGCGCCTGGCTTCTGGCCGCCCCGGGCGTGGCGGTCATTGCTGCCCTTCTTCTAAGCTATGTGGTCTGGCCCCCTCGGGCTGCAAAGCTGCTTGGCGTCGACATCGCCAATGCCTGCGCGCAAGCCAGCAGCGGCCCGGATTTTATTTGGCCGAAGGGCGCGAGACTGTTCGCGCCTCCCGATATCGGGATCGCCGCTTTGGGGTCTCCTGAGGAACTCGACGTCGTGGCCGTCCCTTTTCACACATCGGCCAAGGGCGTCGAGCGCGTCCTTAGATTTTTTGATCCGGCTACGTCCGACCCGACGCAGCTTCTCGATCAAACCAAGGCCACCCATGTCGCGGTCTGCCGTGTGGAGGAAACGGCCATTCAGCCGGTCGAAGCCCGGTTTCCATTGGCCAGCCGGTTGGCCACGGGAAAGGCTCCGGAGTGGTTGACGGAATGCCCCGTTGCGGGGCCGCTGCGCATCTATCGATATCCAGCGTCGGGCGGCCCCGCCGGCCAGTGTCCTGCCATGGGCCAATGAGCCGTTGACGCGGTGATGCCCATCAAGCCTTGATCGGGTTGAGCTTCAAGTGCTGGATCAGGATGATCGTCTTGGCATCGACAATACGTCCATCGGCAATGGCGGCCAACGCTTCGTCCAGTGGTATTTCCAGAACCTCGATGTCCTCGCCCTCCTCCGGCGCGCCGCCGCCGTCGGAAATGCGGTCGGCCGGCGAATAGCGCGCGGTGAAGAACCAGAGCCGCTCCGTCACGCTCCCGGGGCTCATGAATGGCGCGAACAGCCGCTCGATGTCCTTCAAGCGGTAACCCAGCTCCTCCTCCGCTTCCTTGCGGATGGCGGTTTCCGGATCGTTTTCGTCGAGCAGCCCGGCGCAGGCCTCGATCAGTGGCTCGCGGTGACCCACGGCGTAAGCCGGGAAGCGGAACTGCCGCACCAGGAGCACGGTCGAGCGCCGCGGATCGAACGGCAGGATCACCGCGCCGTCGCCGCGATCGTAGGTCTGGCGGATCTGCGTCTCCCACCGCCCGTCGCGGCGGCGGTAGTCGAGCACCGTCTTCTTCAGCACCGCCCAGTCGTCCGAAAGGACCTCCTCGGAACGGATGCGAATGCGATCTTCCATGACGATCTCCTTGGTGGCGGCAAAGGGGTAGCGACGAAAGCGCCTCTACGCAATCCGGGAAACCGACTGGTCCAGTGCAGTTTCACCCGCTCGTGTCTGGCGTGACGCGCCACGACTGCCTAGATAGCGGTATCTCTCCAGGAGCCCGTTCATGACGTCATCGCTTTTCCAGCCGATCACCCTCGGCGACCTCACCTTCCCCAATCGCATTGCGGTCGCCCCCATGTGCCAGTATTCGGCCGAGGACGGCTCGGCCAGCGACTGGCATCTTTATCACTGGATGAACCTGGCAATGTCGGGCGCCGGCATGGTCACCGTCGAGATGACCGATGTCGAGCGGCGCGGGCGCATCACGCATGGCTGCCTCGGCCTCTATTCGGACGACAACGAGGCGGCCGCCAAGCGAACGCTCGACGCCGCCAGGCGCGTCGCCGCGCCCGGCACGAAGTTCGGCGTCCAGCTTGCCCATGCCGGCCGCAAGGCCTCCAACCGCAGACCCTGGGAAGGCGGCGGTCCGCTGCAGCCCGGCGAAGATCCCTGGCAGACCGTTTCTGCCTCCGCCATTGCCTATGACACGGGCTGGAATGTGCCGCACGCGTTGGAAGAGGACGAGATCCTGGAGCTCATCGCGCGTTTTGCGCAATCGGCCGTGCGCGCCGAACGCGCCGGCTTCGATTTCGCCGAGCTGCATGCCGCGCATGGCTATCTGATCTTCCAGTTCCTCTCGCCGCTCTCCAACCAGAGGACGGACCGTTGGGGCGGGTCGTTGGAGAACCGCATGCGCTTCGCGGTCGAAATCGCCAGGGCGGTGAGGAAGGCCGCCCCGTCCATGATGCTGGGCGTGCGCCTTTCGGTGAAGGAATGGGTCGACGGCGGTTTCGACGTCGAGGACGCGATCGAGGTGGCCAAGGCGCTGAAGGCCGAGGGCATCGCCTATATCTGCTGCTCCAGCGGCGGCAATTCGCCCCTGCAGCAGGTGCCGCCCGGCCCCGGCTACCAGGTGCATCTGGCGGAGGCCGTGCGCAAGGGCGCCGGCATTCCGACGCGCGCCGTGGGGCTGATCGACGATCCGAGCCAGGCCGAGGCGATCGTCGCCGGTGGTCGTGCCGACATGGTGGCGCTGGCCCGCGCCTTCCTCGCCGACCCGCGCTGGGGCTGGCGCGCGGCGGCTGCCTTCGGCGAGGAAATCCATCCGGCGCCCCAGCTGGCACGTTCGGTGACGACGATGCGGCATTGGATGAAGGCCGCCAGCTAGAGCAATTCCAGGAAAAGCGCGACGCGGCTTTCCGTCCGGAATTGCGTCAAAACGAAACTGGAAGTCAGCGGGGTCCTGAGACGTTTGGGCGCAGGATCCTCGCCACAACTGCAACCAATTTGGCCGCTTTACGTTGGCGGCCATGATAGACAGCAAACCTTTTGAGAAGCCGGTGGTGGTCGAGCTCGGCCATGTCGGCAAATATCGCCAGATCAGCAGCACCCGCGAGGCCGCCGAGTGCCTGATGACCGTTTGGCCGCTCAATCGCGGCGAGCGCCATCGTGATGCTCTCGACACTTGCCTCAAAGCGCTGGAAGGGTATCGTTCGCCAGCGGACGCACGTCGCGCCCTTGTCGAGGCGGCCAGGGAATCGGAAGTGCTTGTTCCCGAAGACAGGCTGCCCGACGGAAAGCTGCATTGAGCAATTCCAGGAAAACTGCGATCGGTTTTCCGTCTGGAATTGTGTAGAAACAGAGAGCGTCTCGCCGTTTCCGTGAAACGGTGAAACGTGCTAGCACGGTTCTTAACCGGAGGATTTCATGGCGAAGCTGACTTACAAGATCGTCGAGCATGATGGCGGCTGGGCCTACAAGGTCGGCTCGACGTTTTCCGAGACTTTCCGCACCCATCAGGAGGCGCTGCGCGCCGCCGAAATCGCCTCGTCCGAGCAGCAGGTCGCCGGAACCACGGACGGCATCCAGTATGAGGATGCCGAAGGAAAGTGGCACGATGAGCTTGCCGACGGCCGCGACCGGCCGCAGACCGAAGTGTCGGATTAACAATCCAGGAAACGTGTGCGGTCAGAGGGGCCCTCCGCGACCGGCAAAGCCCGAGGCTTTCATACCGGCCGCCGGCGACTATGCGACTCTATTTGCCGCAATAATTGTCGTTGACGTTCTGTTGTGAGTTGGCGTCCGGCCCCGGCGTGATGTCCGCGCACGGCCCTATGGCTCCAGTGCTGTTGCCGGAGGTGCTCAGCCCTGAGCCTCCATTGATGCTGCCGGTCCTATAGGGGTCTACTTGCTCGCTTGCGGCGGGACGATGGTCGCGGTGCCACCACCACCAGTCATCTGATGACTGCGCCATGGCCGCGCCACCCATGGCCAGCACCAGCGCCGAAGCTGTGATAAGTCTTGTAAGCATCGGATTTCTCCATTCTGTCGATCGCAAAATATGTGGGGCCGAAGCCCCACAGCGATACGACCGAAACCCTGCGACGGGGTCTAAAGTTCCACCAGAAATTGCGGGTAGGACGGAATGTCCGACACTTTTATGTGACGTTTCGTGAACGGCCGTGGGCTGCAGCGCGGGGCGTTAGGGCGTTTCACCGTTCACGGAAACGGCGAAACATCCTATCGCTTTGTTTTTCGACGCAATTCCGGACGGAAAACCGCTCACACTTTTCCTGGAATTGCTCTGGCCGAAATCATCTCGCGTTGGCGAAACCACGCGCGGCGACACGTTGGATAAAGGCCACGACCCGTTCGGGCTCTATGAATTGCGGCATGTGGCCGAGGCCTTCGACCCGTTCGAAGTCGAGGCCGCTGATCTCGTCCAGCATCGGTTCGCCATGGACGGCCTCGCCTATCACACGATCGCCGGTACCGAACAGAATGCCAGCCGGCATCGCTATGTCGCGGTAACGCCGTTCGATTTGGCCAAGGTCCCGTTCCACGGCCACGACATCGGTGGAGGTGGCGAAATAGTGGGACGGGCGCAACCCGAGCCATCCGCCGCCGGCGATCATGTAGTCCGCGGGAACCGCTTGTGGCGCGAAGATGAATCTCAGCGTCGGCTGCGCGTAACGCAGGCTAAGCGGTATCGCAGCCGTATAGGCCAGGATCCGGCGCAGCAGCGGCGATGGAACATAGAGCAGGTCGAACCGCCGACCTATCCTCGCTTCGAGATGCGTCAGCGGCGACAGCAGCGCGATGCCGGAAATCGAGGTCGGATGCTCGGTGGCGAGCGTAAGCGCGACGGCGCCGCCCAGCGAATGGCCGACGATCAAAGGTCGTTCCAACCGCAGTTCCTCGATGAAGCGCCGCACGATGTCCGCCTGTTCGGGCAGCCGGCCAGTCGCGCTCCTTGCCCGAACTGAATAACCCGAGCCCGGCCGGTCGAGCGCGATCAGGCGGTAGCCGGTGCCGAAGCGTCCGAACAGCGTATGGCGGAAATGGTGAAGTTGGGCGCCCAACCCATGCAGGAAAACGATCGGCCTGCCCTCGCCTTCTTCCACATAATGAATGCGGTTGCCGTCGATCTCGATGAACTTTCCGCAAGCCGGCACCAGCCTTTCAGCCTTCGCCGCGATCCGCCATGTCGCGAGCATCAGGGCAAGCGGGACAAGGGCGGCCGCGGCGAGCAAGCCCGCGAGCAGCCACAGGACAATCGATATCAGCATGGTTTCATCCGCTCCCGACGACCGCACCATATCCGCAACGGCCGCCGCCACAAGCGCATCCGGCTTTCGCATTGCGGCCGGCCTCAGGGCGCGTTATCTCAGACGAGCTTTTGCGCCGGAGTCCGCCATGCCTGAAATCGTCACCGCCGCCATGCTCGTCATCGGCGACGAAATCCTCTCCGGCCGCACCAAGGACAAGAATATCGGCCATCTCGCCGACATCATGACGGCGATCGGCATCGACCTGAAGGAGGTGCGCATCGTCCCCGACGAGGAGGACGAGATTGTCGCGGCGGTGAATGCCGTGCGCGCCCGTTATACCTACGTCTTCACCACCGGCGGCATCGGCCCCACGCATGACGACATCACCGCCGACTCGATCGCCAAGGCTTTCGGCGTGCCCTGCGAGTATGACGCCAAGGCTTACGCCTTGCTCGAGGCGAGCTATGCCGGGCGCGGTATCGAATTCACCGAAGCGCGCAAGCGCATGGCCCGCATGCCGCGCGGCGCCGACCATATCGACAATCCCGTCTCCGTCGCGCCGGGCTTCCGCATCGGCAACGTCCATGTCATGGCGGGCGTGCCATCGATCTTCCAGGCCATGCTCGACAATGTCGTGCCGACGCTCAGGGCCGGCACCAAAATGCTGTCGGCCACGGTGCACTGCCCCTTCGGCGAGGGCCTGATCGGCGGACCGCTGGCCGATATCCAGAAGGCGCATCCGGACACCATCATCGGCTCCTATCCCAAATATGGCGACGGCAAGTTCTGGACCGAGCTCGTCGTGCGCGCCCGCAGCGAGGAAGCGCTCGAGGCCGCGCGCAAGGATGTCGAGGCGATGGTGGCGGGCTTCGCCAAGGCGGGCTGACCGGCCTTCGGCTGGAACCAGTCAACGCGCTGGGGCGTTCCCTTGCTGCGCCCACGCGTAGCGCAAACAATTGAGGGACCGACCATGCGCTTCAAGACAATCGTCGCCATTTTGCAGAACGAGCAGGACGCCGAGCGTGTTCTCGATTGCGCCCTTCCGCTTGCCGAAAGGTTCGAGAGCCATCTCGTCGGCATCCATGCCGAGGCGTTGCCCGTTCCCTACACGTCGGCCACAGGCTTTCCGGACACCGAATTCCTGCAGGTCTCGGCCGAGATGAACAAGGAGCGCGCCAACAAGCTGCGTGCCTATTTCCTGAAGCGGATCGAGGAATCCGGCCTGTCCTTCGAATGGCGAAGCCTGGAAAGCTTCTCCGGCGACAGCGCGCTGACTGGCATAACGAGCGTGCGCGCCGCCGATCTGATCATCGCAGCGCAGCGCGATACCGGCGGCGACCCGAGCGCCGATGTCGACACGCTGGTTTACGACGCCGGCCGGCCGGTGCTGGTCGTGCCCCATGCCGGGCCGCTGGTCACGACCTTCAGACGTGTGCTGCTTGCCTGGAACGGCAGCAAGGAAGCGGCCCGCGCCGCTTTCGATGCCCTGCCCTTCATCGCCGAGGCCGACAAGACGGACATTCTCGTCATCGACCCGCCGGAGACGCTCGATGAATCTCCGGAAGCCGCCGGCGCCGAGATCGCCGCTGCGCTGTCGCGTCACGGCGCCAATGTCAGCGTCTGCGTGCAGAAATCCGGCGGCACTTCGGTCGATGACATGATTCAGGCCAGGATCGTCGAATCCGGCGCCGATCTTCTGGTGCTCGGCGCCTACAGTCACTCCTGGTTGCGCCAGCTTCTGTTCGGCGGTGTCACCCGCACGGTGCTGCGCACGACGAATGTCGCGGCTTTCCTGTCGCGCTAAGTCCACAGCCGTCGCCGGCCCTTGCTCTTGCCAAGCCTGGCGCTTTCCGGCTAATTCCGCCTGCATTCCAGTGTTTCTGCGCGCCACGGCGCGCCTTGCGGAGTGCGCGAACCATGTCCCTTCCCGAAAAAGCCTTTCCCGTCTCCTGGGACCAGTTCCACCGTGACGCCCGCGCGCTTTCCTGGCGGCTTTCCGGCGCCAGCAAGGGACAATGGAAAGCGATCGTCTGCATCACGCGCGGCGGCCTGGTGCCGGCGGCCATCATTGCGCGCGAGCTCGGCATCCGCATCATCGAGACGGTTTGCGTCGCCTCCTACCATGACTACACCAGCCAGGGTCAGCTTCAGGTTCTCAAGGAGATTTCGCCGCCGCTGCTTGCCGATGACGGCGCCGGCGTGCTGATCATCGACGACCTGACCGATACCGGCAAGACGGCGGGGATCGTGCGCGCCATGATGCCGAAGGCGCATTTCGCGACCGTCTATGCCAAGCCGAAGGGCCGCCCGCTGGTCGATACATTCGTCACCGAGGTCAGCCAGGACACCTGGATCTACTTTCCCTGGGACATGGGCTTCACATACCAGAAGCCGATCGCGGACGATCATGTCGGCTGAACGGCCGTCATATTTTCCAGAGAATCTGCCTCAAAGGAGCGGCGTGTAGTCGAACCATGAGCATGTCTACTTTGTAAGATTGACCTTTTCTGGTGGCATTTTCCCACGGAGTGAAGTTTTTTACTTTTAAAGCTCATAATCGGCCGTAAGATTCGTGAGGTGGCAAACGATTCTGGAGGCTGGGGCAGCTTCTTCCGATGTTGACGAGGCCGACGACGCACAACCAGATGGCCGAAAGAGTCCGGCGGCTCTTCGGCAAGGCGCCTTGTCGCCTCCAGGTTGCCGCTCTGCCCTGGCGTGAAGGCGAAGACGGCGTCGAGATCATGCTGATCACCAGCCGCGACACCGGGCGCTGGGTGCTCCCCAAGGGCTGGCCGGAGGCCAGGGAACCGCTTTGCAAGGCGGCCGCCCGTGAAGCAGGCGAGGAAGCCGGCTTGCGCGGCACCATCTCGCATTTTGAAGCCGGCCGTTATTTCTATGCCAAGGTCCTCGCCTCCGGCGAGGAAGTGCCCTGCGAAGTCCTGGTCTTTCCGCTGCATGTCGACCGCATCGCGGACCGCTGGAAAGAGAAGCGAGCCCGGACGCGCAAATGGGTTGGCGCCATCGAAGCAGTCCAAATGGTCCATGAACCGGACCTTTGCCAGATCATTGCCGGTTTTTGCGCCGCGCCGCACAGCTTCATCTGATCGTCAGACGCGACCGAAATCATCGGAACTCAGCCGGGTCCAGCGATCGCCCATCAATCCGCCGACAAAGATGTCGCCGACGCGGACCGCTTCCGCGACCTCGGCGATGCGTGAGCGCACCATCGTGCCGCCGGCATAGCGGAAGAAGAGACGGTTGTAACCGAAGAGGTGCGGCAGGAACCTGCTTTGCGTCTGCCCTGTTATGCCCACGCAGCCCATCTCCCGCGCAGCCGCGATAAGGCCGTCCAGCGTCGCGCCCCAGTGGGGTCCGGGCGCTTGGATCTGCAACAGGTTCGCGATGCCGCCAGCCTGCCCGTAGAAGGCATGACAACCGACCATCTTGCCTGCTTCGTCGTAAGTCCCACCGAAATGAAGTGGCCCGTCGGCCTGCTTTTCGGCCGCCAGCGCGAGCAGCCGCGGCAGTTCGCCGTCCTTCCAACTCGGTCGAAGAGCATAATCGGACATCAGTGCCGGCAGCCGCTCCGCAAACCGCGCGGCATCGATCCCCTCATGGTGGATCCGTCGCGACGACGAAGGCTGGACCGGGGGCTCGAGCCGTCTTCCTGCGAGAGCATCGAACGCCCGCCCGCAGGGGCCGACCGGCAGCCGAGCCAGCCCGGGCCATTTACGCTGCAGCAAGGCGGCGGCCATGGCGCCCGGCCGAAAAACACAGGTCCATTCCAGACAATGCACCGGCAAGAGCTGATACTTCATCGGACGCGCGAAGGCCAAGGATGTCCGGTTGGCCGAATCGGTCAGATACAGATCGAACTCGCCCTGATGCAGGGCCCGCAGCAATTGCGGCCCGGCCCAACCGTGATCGATGCTGGAGTCTGTCATGAACGGACCGATGATTGCGGCGTTCAATACCGTTCCATTGAGCTCATAGCGGGCTTTCAGAACGCCCATGAACCCGCCGATGCCGCCCTGCGGGTTTATCTGGACAAGAGCCTTGTTCTCACCGCCGTCAAGATAGAGCTTTCTCATATAGTCCGCCGTCTGCGCGACCGCGTGATCGCGAAGGCGGCGACGGCGGAACTTCGTCAGGAAGAGTGCGGCGACGCGATCGAGATCCTCGGAGGCGAGCGGCCGTACCGAGCCCTGGTCGGGCACCGACGGCGCCGGCGTCTTTCTCGAACCCGCATTTGCGGAGACCAAATCCATCGTGAATGCCTATGCAAGGTCCTCTGTCGGCGGGTGAGACCCTACAATTTCCAAAGAAATCTCCTTCCGACCGGCATGCCTGTAGAATCTCCAGGAGACGTGCGCATGCCACATCCGACTTGCCTTTCTGAAGGTATACGCCGACAACTGTTTAAAACAATGTATATCGCATGGCGTTGCTGATGAAATGACTAAAACTTTAAGTATATGGAGACGGGTTTAAACGCCGCATTACCTCACTCAAGCCGCATGACGAGAGCGCGGTTGCAGACCTTGGATCGATTTGCGCCGCCGAAGCGGAGCCGGGCCGCCCTTTCCTCAGGCGACGAGGCCCTTGGTCAGCTCGAGCGCCTGCCGCTCGAACAGCCGCCGGTAGATGCCGCCATTGAGGCGGATCAGGTCGTCATGCGACCCCTCTTCGGCGATACGGCCTCGATCGAACACCAGCAGGCGGTCGAGCGCCCGCACCGTCGAGAGCCGGTGCGCGATGACAAGGGTCGTGCGCCCCACCATCAGCCGCTCCATCGCCCTCTGGATCAGCACTTCCGATTCCGAATCCAGGCTCGATGTCGCCTCGTCCAGGATCAGGATGCGCGCATCCGCCAGGAAGGCTCGCGCGATCGCCACGCGCTGCCGCTCACCGCCGGAAAGCTTCACACCGCGCTCGCCGACCAGGGTTCCGTAGCCCTTGGGCAGGTTGGTGATGAAATCATGCGCGCTGGCGAGTTTCGCCGCATGCTCGATCTCGGCCTGGCTGGCGCCGGGCCTGGCATAGGCGATGTTCTCGGCAAGCGAGCGGTGGAACAGGATCGGCTCCTGCTGGACGATGGCGATCTGGCTGCGAAGCGACGCCTGCTCGACCTGCGAGATGTCCTGCCCGTCAACCAGTATCCGCCCGGCATTCACGTCATAGAGCCGCTGGATCAGCTTGACGAAGGTCGTCTTGCCCGAGCCCGAATGCCCGACCAGTCCAATGCGCTCGCCAGCCGCGATGTCGACCGAGAAATCGCGGTAGAGCGGCAGAAGATGGTTGCCGTAGTGGAACGTCACCTTGTCGAAGGCGACGCGCCCATCGGTGATCCGGATAGGCCGAGCTCCGGGCCGGTCCTCGATGCCGAGCGGCTCGGACTGGAAGTCGACCAGTTCCTCCATGTCGTTGACCGAGCGTTGCAGGTTGCGGATATGCGTGCCGATGTCGCGCAGATAGCCCTGCAGCACGAAGAACGAGGTCAGCACGAAGGCGACGTCGCCGGCGCTCGCCTGGCCCCACGCCCACAAGATGAGGGCAAGGCCGATGACTGCCGCCCGCATGACCAGCAGCAGCGCTCCTTGCGTGGTGCCGTTGGCGGTGCCGCGCATCCAGGTGCGGCCGGTGCGCAGCCGCCATTTGGCGACCACGCGCGCCAGCCGCGCTTCCTCGCGGGCCTCCGCGCCAAAGCCTTTGACGACCGCATTGCAGCTCACCGCGTCCGCCAGCGCGCCGCCCAGCCGCGTGTCCCAGCTGTTGGCGAGCCGCGCGGCGGGCGCGACATAGCCGAGCGACAGCATCGCCGTGACGGCGATGAACAACACCGAGCCGGCCGCCACGACAGCTCCCATCAGCGGCCAGAACCAGCCGAGCAGCAGCGTCGATCCGACGAGCATGACGACCGATGGCAGCAGCGCGATCAGGATCGTGTCGTTGAGCAGGTCCAGCGCCCACATGCCGCGCGTGATCTTGCGCACCGTCGATCCGGCAAAGCTGTTGGCGTGCCAGTCCGTCGAGAACCGCTGCACCCGATGGAAGGCGTCGGCGGCAATGTCCGACATCATCTTCAGCGTCAGCTCGACGATCCACAGGAAGGCGACATTGCGCAACACGACGCCTGCCAGCGCCAGCGCCATCAGGATCGAGAACGCCGTCATCGCCGCGTTCCAGGCGACTTCATCGGTCCCGGCGCCGCTTGCGACCGCGTCGACCAGGCGGCCGGAATAAAAGGGCGTCAGCACATCGGCCAGCGTCGAGAGCAGGAATGCGCCCATGATGAGCGAAAGCCGCCACGGCTGGCGCCGCCAGTGGCTGAACGTGAAGCCGAGCACGCTGCGAAAGGCGCCGGCGCGCAGATCGATCTTGAAACGAGCCATGATGTCATCCGGGCGCAAACGAGCCCGGTCCCGGTAAAATCAAATTGGAAAACCCGCATCCGCGCCCTGCAGCGCCTCAAAAGAGCGGGAGGTTCAGTATGGTAGGCGGCCCGCCCTGAGGCGGCGACCGGCAGCAGCCAATGCCAGTCCTGCGTCCGGCTCTCCGAAAAACCTTCGGAAAGCCCGAGCAGACCTAGGCTTCGCGGCCTCGCATAACGATGTCAAATCCTGCCATACGGTCCTCCCGGAAGGGAATCGCGGAAAGGTTCTTATAGGGAGGCATCGGCCGAACGCCAAGTCGGCCTGCCGCCAAAACGACATCTGGTCCAAGCACTGAGACGAATTTGCAACAACGGCAGGTTGCGCGGGCTGGTGCATGCCGCAGAAACGGCTGAACGGTTTCAGCCCGACGCGCTTGAAGCCGTCGGCTTGCCCGCTTTGCGATCCAGCCGCATGTAGCGTCCGTCCGTCGACGCCTTGAATCCGAACTTCTCGTAGAGGCTGTGAGCGTCGTCGGTCGAGAGGCTCCAATGCGTCACCGTGCTGACTTCGGGATGATCGATCAGCGCCTGGACGAGCAGCTTGCCGATCCCCCGCCCGCGATGCTGCGGCCAGATGATGACGTCGGCGACATAGGCAAAGACCGTGTAGTCGGTGATCGCGCGGGCGAAGCCGACCTGCTCGCCATCGAGATAGGCGCCGGCGCAGAGCGAGTTGTCGAAGGCGCGGCGATGGGCCTCGTCGGTCCGCGACGCGCCCCAATAGCTTTGCATGAGCTGATCGGACGTTGCCCGGAAATCGATCCGCGACAGGTCGAAGCTGATTTCTATGTCTTGCATGCGCTGTGCTGCCGCGATCTCGCCGGGGATCAACCGCGATCCCGGAACCGGTTGGTGATTGGATAGCGGCGGTCGCGGCCGAAATTCTTCCGCGTGATCTTCACGCCGGGCGCCGCCTGCCGGCGCTTGTATTCGGCGATGTAGAGCAGGTGCTCGACACGGGTCACCGTTGCCCGGTCATGGCCGCGCGCGACGATGTCGTCGACGCTCATCTCGTTCTCGACCAGGCATTCGAGGATGTCGTCCAGCACTGGATAGGGCGGCAGCGAATCCTGGTCGGTCTGGTTCTCGCGCAGCTCCGCCGACGGCGCCTTGTCAATGATATTCTTCGGAATGACCTCGCCGGAAGGACCGAGCGCGCCCGGCGGCACATGGGAATTGCGCCAGCGCGACAGCGCGTAGACCTGCATCTTGTAGAGATCCTTGATCGGATTGAAGCCGCCATTCATGTCGCCGTAAAGCGTGGCGTAGCCGACCGACATCTCGCTCTTGTTGCCGGTGGTGACCACCATCGAGCCGAACTTGTTCGAGATCGCCATCAGGATGGTGCCGCGCGCGCGGCTCTGCAAATTCTCCTCGGTGATGCCTTCCTGGGTGCCCTCGAAGAGCTGCGTCAGCGCATGCTTGAAGCCTTCGACCGGCTCGGAGATCGGCACGATGTCATAACGACAACCGAGCGCGCGCGCGCAGTCTTCCGCGTCCTTCAGCGAATCTTTCGAAGTATAGCGGTAGGGCATCATCACGGTGCGCAGCCGCTCCTCGCCCAGCGCATCGACGGCCAAGGCCGCGCAGATCGCCGAGTCAATGCCGCCGGAGAGGCCGAGCACGACGTTCTTGAAGCCGTTCTTGTTGACGTAGTCGCGCAGGCCGAGCATGCAGGCCCGGTAGTCCGCCTCTTCCCGCTCGGGGACCTTCGACATCGGGCCTTCCGAACAGACCCATCTATCGGAATTATTTCCATTTTGCGCGCCTGCGGCGACGCGGCTTCTTTTCCAGGTGGTGACGTCGAGCGCCTCCTCGAACTGACTCATCTGGAAGGCAAGCGTCTTGTCGGCGCCGATCGCGAAGGAAGCCCCGTCGAAGATCAGCTCGTCCTGGCCGCCAAGCTGGTTGGCGTAGATGATCGGCAAGCCGGTTTCGATGACCTGGCGGATGACGACCTGGTGGCGCACATCGATCTTGGCGCGGTAATAGGGCGAGCCGTTCGGCACCAGCAGGATCTCGGCGCCGCTTTCGGCCAGCGTCTCACAGACCGCTATGTCGCCCCAGATGTCCTCGCAGATCGGGATGCCGATGCGCACGCCGCGGAAGTTGACCGGCCCCTGCAGTTCCGGTCCTGCCTGGAAGACGCGCTTCTCGTCGAACTCGCCGTAGTTCGGCAGATCGAGCTTGTAGCGCTCGGCGATGATCTTGCCACCGTCGGCGACGACGATGGAGTTATGCGTGCCGGTCTTGCGCTTCAGCGGCGTGCCGATAATGACGCCGGGTCCGCCATCGGCGGTGTCCTGCGCGAAATCCTCGGCCGCCTTCTCGCAGGCCTTGAGGAAGGAAGGCTTCAGCACCAGGTCTTCCGGCGGATAACCGGCGAGGAAGAGCTCGGTGTAGAGCACCAGGTCGGCGCCCTGTCGCGCCGCGTCCGCCCTCGCCTCGCGTGCTTTTGCCAGATTGCCGGCGACGTCGCCGACAGTCGGGTTCAGCTGGGCGACGGCGATGCGCAGGATATCGGGAGCGGTCTTGGTCATGGAATGGATGTAGCGTGGCAGAAATCGCCCGGCAATGGCGATCGCTTGTGCCAATTAGGATCGATCGCAGATCGTATCCTGACTAATCGGCGAAGCTGATTGTGTCCTTGATCGATCGCAGATCGTATCCTGATCGCCTAATCGCCCATATATTCGCGCAGCGCCTCCGCCGAGCGGTTCTCGCCGGTCGACATCGCCAGGATGCGCGAGATGTGGCGGCGCGGCAGGCCGGTCTCGGCCGACCATTGGTTGATCTGCGCCTGGATTTTTTCGAGGTCCCGCTTCGAGGTTGGGTTCTCGGCTATGTCGAGGCCGGCATCGCGCAAGGCCGCCGCCATGTCGGCGGAAACGACGAACGTGTCCCATTCCAGCCAGCGCAGGAAATACTGGCCCGTGTTGCCGCCGAGCCGGCTGCCATGCTTGGCCAGATAGGCGGTCAGGCCGATCTGATCGTCCGCCGGCCAGGCGGCAATGAATTTGCCGAAGCTGCCATGCTCCTTCGAGACGCGGTCGACGAAGGCGGCGTTGTCGCGCACCGACCTGATCTTCTGCGGGTTGCGCACGATGCGGCTGTCGGATGCCAACTCGTGCCAGAAGTCGTCCGGTTGGAACAGAAGCCGCTTCGGCTCGAAGCCGAGGAACGCCTCCTCGAAACCCGGCCATTTCTGCTCGATGACACGCCACACGAAGCCGGCGGCAAAGATGCGCTCGGCCATGGTGGAGAGAATGCGATCGTCGGGGACTTTCGCCACCGCCTTGTTGTCGGGCGCAGGGCCAAGCAGCGGCGCCAGCACCGCCTCCCCGCCCTTGCGCTTTGCCGCCCGTGCCTGGATTTTCTGGAAATCGAGCATCTTTGCCCTCGCCTGTTCGCCGCAATCTAGCACTTCACGTGCGGCCCGGCAGCCTCTACGTCTATCGATGCCCGGGCGAAGGAGAAGGCAGATGAACAAGATCGTCGAGGACATGGCGAACCGCTTGCTCAAGCGCAAACCGGACGGCTTTGGTCCGCTCGAGAGTCGCGTGCTTCAATCGACGCTCGAGCGCACCACCATCACACGCGACACCAACAAGGCCGTCGCCTTCCACGAGACCTATGGCGACCGCGTCGCCGACACGATCGCCAGGATCGGCGGCTCATGGTCCTTCATCCTGACCTTCCTGGCCTTTCTTGCGCTTTGGACCCTCGGCAACGCCTGGCTGCTGACCCGCGACGCCTTCGATCCCTACCCCTTCATCTTCCTCAACCTTGTGCTGTCGATGCTGGCGGCGATCCAGGCGCCGGTGATCATGATGTCGCAGAACCGCCAGACCGAGCGCGATCGCATCGACGCGGCGCATGACTACGAGGTCAATCTGAAGGCCGAGATCGAGATCATGGCCCTGCATGAAAAGCTCGACGAGCTGCGCCACAGCGAGATCATCGGCTTGCGGGACGAGATCCTGCGCATGGCTGAACAGATCAGGCGCATCGACGAGAAACTGTCGGCGCGGCCCATCACAGAATGAACGGGACCATCCATCATCTCATCGAGCAATACGGGCTGATCGCGGTCTTCCTGGGCTGCGTCGCCGAAGGCGAAAGTGCCGCGATCCTTGGCGGTTTCTTCGCTCATCAACACGTCTTCGTGCTGTGGCAGACATTTGTGGCCGCCTTCCTCGGCGCCTTCGCCGGCGACACGTTCTTCTTCACCCTCGGCCGCAGCTTCGCCGAGCATCGCTATGTGAGGAGGTTGCGCAGGCGGCCGGGCTTCAGCCGCGCCTACCGGCTGCTCAACACCCATCCCAACATCTTCGTGCTGACCAACCGCTACATCTACGGCATGCGGCTGGTCGGCGGTATCGCCGCAGGTCTGTCGACCGTGCCCATGGCGCGATTCGTCATCCTGAATGCCATCTCTTCCGCCGTCTGGGCGGCCCTGTTCAGCGCTATTGGCTATGTCTTCGGCCTGGGCGCGGAGCGCATGGTGGGCCAGGCGTTCGAGCGGCATGAGCGCCTGCTCATTGCCCTTGGCGTCGGCGTCGGCGTCGCGATCATTGCCTGGCTGGTCGGCCATCATTTTGCCGGACGCGAACGCGCCAAGGAAGATCGGGCAGGATCCTGATCCGCCAGGATCAGATCGGCGCGCCGGTGAGGCGCTCGATCAAGGCGATTCCCCAGACGCCGCCGGCGATCACGATCGAAATCAGCACCGCCAGTGACCCGCAATCCTTGGCGAGCTGGATTTCGATGTGGAATTCGCGCGAGATCGCGTCGCAGGCCGCCTCGATGCCGGTGTTGAGCACTTCGACCATGATCAACAGCAGAACCGCGCCGATCAAAAGGGCATAACCGCGCCAGGAGACCGAAATGAACCAGCCGGCCGGCAGCGCCAGCGCGAGCAACAGCAGCTCCTGCTGGAATGCCTTTTCGTGAGCGGCCAACTTGCGGAAGGCCCGAACCGAATTGATGAAAGCGTCAATCAGCCGCTGCATGCCCAGCCCCGTTTCGAGTCACGGTGAGGGGATATCGCAACGGCGGGATCAAGGGAATAAGGCAGCCGCCCCAAAATTCATCCGTCGGCTACCTTTATCGACGGCGTCGATTTCTCGAACTGCGGCAGCCCATCCTCGATCGAATAGTAATCGCCTTTGTCGCCGACGAAGATGTGGCTTTCCGCCGTGAGGCCGCTCGGCCTCTCGAAGGATCCGGCCATGATGGAAATCGTATCCAGTTCATTGTGCTTCCAGAAGAGCAGCGAACCGCAGGTCCGGCAGAAGCCGCGTTTCGCCACATCGGACGCACCGTACCAGCTGAGCGCGTCGGACCCTTCTATGACGATATCGGCATCCCTGCAGGCGGTAGCCGCGACGAAATGGCCGGTCTGCCGGCGACATTGCGAGCAATGGCAATAGACCACGCCGCGCAACGGGCCACTCGTCCTGAAACGCACCGCCCCGCACAGGCATGATCCGCTGTGGTTGTCGTCCATTTCCGATCTCCTTCGATCATTGCCGGCCAGAATTTCAGGTTTGAAATGGCTGGGCGCAGGCAAATGCGACACCGAAGCGACGCGTTTCAAAAGCTGCGCCTCACACGACTCTACATCCTGAGGTAGCAGAGACATCGAGGAAATGCAGGCCATTAAGGAAACTTTAGCGCAACTGCATCTATGTTTCCTGCAAGCGAAGGTCGTGTTGGGGACGCGCCGTCGCACCGCAACTCCGATTCAAATCCCCGCGCTAGCGACTCCCGGCGGTGGCAGGTCTCCGGTCGCACTGAAGGGGCAGTGAAACTGAACATGCAGCCGGCAGCCGTTCCGACCGACAGGAATACCGACATCACCAGCACCGTCGTGGCGACGATGCGGCAGCTCGGCGTGCTTGGCCTGCCCCGCAACTATGAAATCTTCTACGAGGCGCTCAGCGGCAGCAATCACGAACTCAGCCTTGCCGTCGTCTCGTTGAGCAACCGACCGACCCAGGAGGACCTCGACGGCATCGGGCGCACCTTCTTCCCCCAGCATCACGGATCGGCCATAGTCGAGCATGCCCGCGAGATGGTCGCCAAGGAGCTCGAGGACATCGCCGCGCTGTTGCGCAGCGAGCGCTCGCATATCGAGAAATACGGCCGTCTCCTCGACGAGACCTCGAGCGGCCTGAGCAATCGCAGCTTGCTTTCGCAGGAACTCCTGCAGAAGATCGCCAGCGCAATGTCCGTCGCCACCAGCTCGACGATCGATCATGGCCGCCAGATCGCCAGCACGCTGAGCGAAAAGACGGCCGAGCTTGAAAGCGTCAAGTCGAAGCTCGAGGAATACAAGCGGCTTGCCGACACCGACCCGCTGACGCAGTTGTGGAACCGACGCGCCTTCGACAAGGAGATCACCCGGATCTACAACAGCAATCGCGGCATCCTGTTCAACGCCTTGATCCTTGCCGACATCGATCATTTCAAGGACATAAATGATCGCTACGGCCATCCGGTCGGCGACAGGATCCTGCAGATCATCGCTGAGATCTTCCAGTCCAGCGTGCGTTCTGACATGTTCGTCGCGCGCACCGGCGGCGAGGAATTCGCGTTTATCGTTGAAGGCGCCAGCGAGGACGCCACATACGAGATCGCCGAGCGCATCCGCGCGCTGATCGAGCAGACCCCATTCACCAGCAGCCAGACCGGCATGAACTACGGTACCGTCACCGTATCGCTGGGCATCTGCATGGCCTCGGAGGCGGAAAACCCCGAGGATCTCTACACCAAGGCGGACCGTGCGCTTTATCGCTCCAAGGTCGGCGGCCGCAACCGCGTGACAAGGCACTCGGCCACGGCCGGCCGGGCCGGCAAAGGCTGGCTGCTTTACAAGAAAGACTGACATCACCCTTTCCAGAAGAATTTTTGTGGACTATATTTTCCACAGAAATGAAAGGGTGCGCTTATGCAACGTCCAGTCGCGGCCGCGACGGCGGCCGAAAACGCCGTCATCACCAAGGCCACGCTGCGCGCGGCCGACCTGCTCGACATCACTGCCAGGACGCTCGCTTTGGTGATCGGTGTGTCGGAGGCAACGGTCTCGCGCATGCGCAAACAGGAGTTCCTGCTCGAACGCGGCACCAAGCCCTTCGAGCTGGCGGTGCTGTTCGTGCGCCTGTTCCGCTCGCTCGACGCCATCGTCGGCGGCGACGAGACTGTGGCGCGGGCATGGCTGAGGAACCCCAACATCACGCTCGACGGCACGCCGCTCGAGAAAATCCTGACCATTGCCGGACTTGTCGATGTCATTGCCTACCTGGACTCCCGGCGCGCTCTCGTCTGAGGCCGTCAGGCTCGAAGGCAAATACTGGCGCATGGTGGAGGCGCAGCACCGCGTGTCGACCCTCAAGCTGGTCGACACGCTCGACGAGCAGTCGCTGCTCGAGGACCTCGTCGAGGACACCAAGCCACATATCCCGCTGGAATGCCGCCACCTCCACTATCTGCTGGCGACGCCTTTCCGCTACGGCTCCGTCTATCCATACGGCTCGCGCTTCCGTCGCGCGGGCAAGACGAAAGGCGTCTACTACGCGGCCGAGACAGTGCTGACGGCGGTGGCGGAGATGGCCTTCTACCGCTTGCTGTTCTTTGCGGAGTCGCCGGCGACGCCATGGCCTCACGATGCGGCGGAATACACTGCCTTCGCCGCCGCGATCAAATGCGGGCGCGCGATCGACCTGACGCGGCCGCCGCTCGATCGGGATGAGAAGGCCTGGACGCTGCCCACCGATTACACCGCCTGTCAGGCGATCGCCGATGTCGCGCGCGAAGCCGAGATGCAGGCGATCCGCTATCGCTCGGTGCGCGATCCGAAGGGCGCCAACATCGCTTTGTTGACGTGCAAGGGCTTTGCCAAGGCCAGGCCGCTGGAGCCACAGACCTGGCGCATCCGGATCGGCTCTTTCGGCCTGCAGGCGATCTGCGAGTTCCCCGACAAGCGGCTGGAATTCTCACGCACCGCTTTTGCCGATCCGCGACTGGCCAGCATGCGGTGGGAACGCGGCCATTGAGTTCGGAAAACTCTCTCGAGATTCAGGACGGCCCGGCAGTTAGCTATGCCAGGATGTTGACCGCCCGCGCCGCCACCAGCGCGATCGTCAAGAGCGAGATCATCGCTTCGGCCATCATCAGGAGCTTTGCGCGCTGCGTGAGCGGCAAGGTGTCGGTCGGCGAGAAGGCGGTGGCGTTGGTGAAAGCCAGGAAGAAATAGTCCACAAAGCCCGGCAGCCAGCCTTGTATCTCGCGATCTGGCAGCGTCATTTGCGGGAACAGGAAGTCGGCGTGCGCGCGCTTGACCAGGCCACAGGTCGGCGGCCCGCCCCTATCCGTGCTCCAGAACCACAGCGCAAAGACGATCACATTGGTGACCCAGATGTTGAGCGCGTCGACAAGCAGCGTCGTGCCGGCGCCGGCATGCCCTTCCAGCAGCGCACGCACCAGGAAAACCAACGATCCGCAATTCATGATGCTTATGACGCCGGTCATCACCAATGCCGTGCGGCGGATGTAGAGGCGCAATTGGCCGATCGCGTACCAATGCTCGTGGTCGACCGCCTTCTGGGTCCGCATCTGCGTCCAGGCTGTCGCCACCGACAAGGGCACCAGCAGCGCCGCCTCGACGGTCGGGGCAAGCCAGCGCGGACCGAAGGACAGGTTGTTGATGACCAAAAGCTGAAGGCAGATGACGACGAGAACCGCCGCGCGTGCCGACCAGAAGTCGAGCGCGCGATGATGGATGACAGCGTGCTGGTGACGCATGGAGACACCCGTATGGCTAGGACCGCGGCGCCTTGGGAGGCGACCGGCTCAACCAACATTCAGCCGGCCACGGTTCCGCCCGAAGCGCCGGCGACGGGTTCCATCGCGATCTTGGTTTTACAATGTTGCGGCAGCATACATTTTCGTAAGCTTTTGCTATCGGACTGTTCAGAAATCCGCCGGTGTGATTTTAGGCCCGCATGTCGAGAACCAGCGAATCCGTTGATCTTTGGCCGGTGGCAGCCGCCGCGGAAGGCAATGCGCCTTCGATCTGGAACGGACTGATCCGGCATCCACAGCGATTGCTGGCGCTTTTGTGCCTCACGCAGATCGCTTGCTGGACCGTCATGCCGGCGCTCGTCAACGTTGGGCCGCCATACGATGTCGTCGAGGGGTTCATGTGGGGCCGGGAGTGGGTTCTGCTGACCTACAAACACCCGCAGCTGCCCTGCTGGCTGCTCGAGATCAGCCATCTCCTGACCGGCTCGTTCCGCTGGCCGCAATATATGCTTTCGCAACTGCTGGTCTCGACGACCTTCGTCCTGGTCTACCTTCTCGCGCGCGACATCATGGGTTCGACCCGCGCTCTCGCCGCGGTGTTGCTGATGCCCTCGATCTACTTCTTTGGCTGGCCGACCCCGCAATTCAACCACGACTATGCGCAGATGCCTTTCTGGGCCGGCATCTCATGGCTGTTGTGGCGCGCGGCGCGCGACGGACGGCCCGGCTGGTGGCTCGCCCTCGGCGTCGTCTCCGGCATGGGACTTTACGCCAAGTTCTCGACGGCTTTGCTGCTGGTTTTCGGCGGCATCTGGCTCTTATACGATAGCCGTGCCCGAAGCCGGCTCGCCACCCCATGGCCGTGGCTTGGCCTTGCGGTTTTCCTTGGCATCGCCGCGCCCCTGGCGGTCGAGCTTCTCCGACTCGATTTCCTGCCGTTGACCTATGCCGAGCATCGCAACGAATGGGTGCTCGCCCACCGCGCCCGGCTTTACTATATTGGCGTTCAGCTTGCCGCGCTTTCCGCTGTTC
>NZ_RZRX01000087.1:0-23681 GCF_003997405.1 Mesorhizobium sp. M2A.F.Ca.ET.042.01.1.1 | reverse complement strand
GCCACCAGCACGTCGACATCCGAGCCGATCTGGAGCGCCGCCGACAGCGCCTTGGCGGTCTGGTCGGAAAGGCTTGCGTTGTCGTGTTCGGCGATGAGGAGAATTGCCATTGTCTTTGTCCTTTCCCGATCGCTTAGAGCACGCCGGCTTCGTTCTTCAGCTTCTCGACGAGCTCGGCCACCGACTTCACCTTGACGCCAGCCTTGCGGCCGCCCGGCTCCTCGGTCTTGATCACCCTGAGGCGCGGCCTGACGTCTGCGCCGAAGTCGGCCGGGCTCTTCTCGTCGAGCGGCTTCTTCTTGGCCTTCATGATGTTGGGCAGCGAGGCATAACGCGGCTGGTTGAGGCGAAGGTCGGCGGTGACGATCGCCGGCATCTTCAGTTCGACGGTCTGCAGACCGCCGTCGACCTCGCGCGTCACCTTGGCATGATCTCCGGCGAGCTCGACCTTGGAGGCGAAGGTGCCCTGCGACCAGCCAAGGAGCGCGGCCAGCATCTGGCCGGTCTGGTTCGAATCGTCGTCGATCGCCTGCTTGCCGAGGATGACAAGGCCGGGCTTCTCCGCCTCGACGACGCCCTTCAGCACCTTGGCGACGCCGAGCGGCTCAGTCTGCTCGTCGGTCTTGACCAGGATGGCGCGGTCGGCGCCCATGGCGAGCGCGGTGCGCAGCGTCTCCTGCGCCTGCTGCGGGCCGACCGAGACGACGATGATCTCTTCCGCCTTGCCGGCTTCCTTGATGCGGATCGCTTCCTCGACCGCGATCTCGTCGAACGGGTTCATCGCCATCTTGACGTTGGCTAGTTCGACGCCCAGTCCGTCGGCTTTCACCCGGACCTTGACGTTGGCGTCCACAACCCGCTTCACGGGCACAAGGATCTTCATTTTCCTGTCACCTCTCCTGAGATAGTCGGGGCGCTATAGCAGCGTACGCCCTGTCAGAGTTGTCGAAAGCCGACATTAGCGGCGGAATATCCGCCCAGCGGTGCCGTTTCCGTAGTGGCGGCAAATCCGCGCGTCAATATCCCACGACGCACCCTAATCGGTTCAGTCCCGAGGCGTCGCTGCTCCACGGCCCCATTGCGACCCCGGCTGCGCCGGGGTGCCCTCGCTCGCGGCGGGCTCGACGGGAACAGGCGGCTGCTGGATGTTCGGCGTCGGGTCCGGCTCGCCGTCGGCGCCGGCCAGCAGCGGCACGCCGCGGCTGCGCAGCACCAGCACCAGCACGAATCCGGCGATGATGCCGCCGATATGGCAGGCCCAGGAGATCCGGTCCTCGCCGCCGGCGGCGAACATCACGATCTGGAACAGGATCCAGAGGATCAGCGGGATGAAGGCCGGAATGCGCAAGGGGATGCGGGCAAAGGCCAGCACCCAGACTTTCACGCGAGGGTAGAGAATCAAATAGGCGGTGACGACGCCGGCAATGGCTCCGGAGGCACCGATCAGCGGCACCTGCGAATCCCAGGCCACCAGCCCCTGGAAGAAAGCACCGGCTACGGCGCAGGCGAGGTAGAAGATCAGGTAACGTATGTGGCCGAGCGCATCCTCGACATTGTCGCCGAACACCCACAGGAACAGCATGTTGCCGCCGAGGTGGAAAATGTCGGCATGCAGGAACGAATAGGTGAGATAGCTGAGGCTTTCGGGGATGACGACGAATTCGGGCGACAGCTCGACCTTGTCGTGGACCACCGAGGGGATGAAGCCGAGACCGAGAACCGCGGCATTGGTGAAGTTCTCACCGCCAAGCGTGGTCGCCAGATAGACAAGCGCATTCGCCACGATCAGGCCGATCGTCACATATTGCAGACGGATGTGGCGCAGCCTGTTGGTGTCGTAAAGCGGGATGAACATCGGACCCTCCCGCCCCCGAATTCAGCGGTTCATTCAGCGGTTCTTGCCGGGAACCCATAGCACGTCGGCCTTTCCATTGTCATTGACGGCACGGGCGGCGACGAACAGGAAATCCGAGACGCGGTTGATGTATTTGAGCGCCTCGCGGTTGACATGCTCGGCCGGATCCTGCGCCAGCGCCACCATCAGGCGCTCGGCCCGGCGCGCCACGGTGCGGGCCAGATGGAGCGCGGCCGCGGCCGGCGTGCCGCCGTTCAGCACGAAGGATTTCAGCGGCTGCAGGTCCTTGTTGAGGAGGTCGATGTCCTGTTCGACGCGGCCGGTCTGGGCGGCGACGATACGCAGCGGCTCGTACTCCAGCGGCTTGCCGTCGTCGGGCATGGCAAGGTCAGCTCCGAGATCGAACAGATCGTTCTGAATGCGCGACAGCATGGCGTCGATCGCGGGATGTTGGCCGGCGGTATGGATGCGGGCCATGCCGATGCAGGCATTGGCCTCGTCGACCGTGCCATAGGCGTCGACGCGCAGGTCGGATTTCAGCCGCCGCTCGCCGGTGCCGAGCCCGGTGGTGCCGTCATCGCCGGTGCGGGTGTAGATCTTGTTGAGCTTGACCATAACGTCCCCCAAAAGACCCCTATTTGCGCGTGAAGTAGACCACCAGCAACAGCAGCGCCAAGGCCACGGCCTGCAGCATCACACGGGCTTGCATCAGCTTGTTCGAGGTGACGCCGGAGCCGCCGCGCATCATGTTGATCAGGCCGCGAACCAGCACGATCAGCACGGCCGCCATCGCGATGACGGCGAGAATCTTCAAGACGATGATCATCTGGCTGGCTCCGGTTAAGTTTCGGTCAGGCGCGCCTGGCGAGCACGCGGTACAGCATTGACGCCGGCAGGATGCGTTTGAGTGCCGCGCCGATCTTGGCCGGCACCGTTACCACATAGTGCGGGCGCGGGCGCTGTGACAGAAGCGCGTGGCGAAGCGCCTTGTGCACGACCTCTGGCCCAGGCTTCAGTTTCGACACGCTGCCGCCGGCCTGGAGCCGGGCGAGCTGCGCCTGATAATCGGCGCGGTGGACGGACTTTTCGACATCGATGTTCTTCAGGAACCAGGGCAGGCCATTGCTGGCGATCTTCGACGTCACCGGTCCCGGTTCGATGAGGGAAAGGTGGATCCCGCTGCCGTCAAGTTCCTGGCGCATGCACAGCATCAGGCCTTCGATGGCGTGCTTGGATGCCGAATAAGCGCCGCGGAAGCGGACAGGCGCCAGTCCGAGGATCGAGGAGCAATGGACGAGACGGCCGTGCCCCTGGCGGCGCATGACCGGCATGACGCGCCGGGTGAGATCATGCCAGCCGAAGAAATTCGCCTCGAACTGCTCGCGAAGCGCCGCGACCGGTAGGTCCTCGACGGCGCCGGGCTGAGCGTAGGCGCCGTTGTTGAACAGCGCGTCAAGCGTGCCGCCGGTGCGTTCGAGCACCGCCTCGACCAGCGCGGCGATGGATTCGGGCTCACGATAATCGAGATAGAAGGCCTCCAGGCCGTCGGCCTCGAGCACGGCGATGTCAGCCGGCTTGCGCGCCGTGGCGAAGACCCGCCAGCCCTCCGCCTTCAGTGCCCGCGCGCAATAGGCGCCGATGCCGGAGGAGGCCCCGGTGACAATGACGGTGCGCAACTCTTTCGCGACGGTGGACGTTGTCTGACCTGGGGTTGCCATTTGCCGCAATCACTTCCCATATTCGCGGCGTCGACACAATCGAGCGGAGCGCGGGTCCTTGCTCAGGAATATCGTCGCCGTCAAGCGCGTGCTCTATGATGCGATCGGCCATTTCACCAATGACGACGGCTGGGCGATGGCCAGCCATCTCGCCATCACCTCGCTGATGGCGTTGTTTCCGTTCCTGATCTTCGCCACGACACTGGCCAGCTTCCTCGGCGCGCAGGCGTTCGCGGACACGGCGGTGCATCTCGTCTTCGACACCTGGCCGGAGCAGATCGCCAAGCCGATCGCGCGCGAGGTGCAGAACGTTCTCACCGTCAGGCGAACCGACCTTTTGACCTACGGCGTCGTGCTTGCCGCCTATTTCGCGTCGAACGGCATCGAGGCGCTGCGCACCTCGCTCAACCGGGCCTATCGCGTCACCGAAACGCGCGGCATCATCCACCGCAGGGTGCAAAGCATCATTTTCGTGCTGATCGCCACGGCCTGTTTCCTGGCCGTCAGCGTGCTTCTGGTGTTCGCCCCTCTGCTGGCCAGGCTGGCGGAGGCGCATCTCGAATGGATCAAGCCCTATATGGGCACCATCACGCTGTGGCGTTACGTCGTCGCCTCCACCGTCATCGTCATCGGGCTGTTCTCGGTGCATATCTGGCTGCCGGCCGGCAAGCGCCGCTTTGTCTCGATCATACCCGGCATCGTCTTCACGCTGATCGCCTGGCTCGCCGGCTCGACCATCTTCGCCACCTATCTCGATCATTTCTCGTCCTACGTGACGACGTATGCGGGGCTCGCCTCGATCATGATCGCGGTGGTTTTCCTCTACATCATCTCGGCGATCTTCATCCTCGGCGGCGAGCTCAACGCCGCGATCAGCCGTTATCTGGACGCGCGTGCGCGGGTCGGGTGAGTTGCGCCGGGAGAAGGGGAAGGGGAACTGTGGAACTGAAGAACTGAGGAATTGAAGAATTGAAGAAATGAAGAATTGAAGAAATGAAGAATTGAAGAAATGAATAAAAACACAGCGCCAGTAGTTGCCGCGTTTCCTCGGTTCCTCAGTTCTTCAATTCAATTCCCCTTCCCCTTCCCCTAGCCTGCCCCGCCGTCGCCAGGCCTACGCCAAGGGTCGCGATCGCCATGCCGGCGATCTGCAGCAGGTTGAGCTGCTCGTCGAAAAGCATCCAGGCGATGACCGCGGTCACGGCGGGCACGAGGTAGAACAGCGAAGCGACCTTCGACATCTCGCCGTCCCTGATCATCACCATCAACAGGAAGATGGCGCCGACCGACAGCACCAAGACCAGCCAGGCCATGGCAAAGGTCAGCTCGCCATTGACGGTGACGGCGCGCGTCTCGAAGGCGAGCGAGCCCAGGATCATCACGACGGAGCCGCCGACATACTGCCACATCGTCGCCGACACCAGGTCTCCGCCGGAAGCATAGCGTTTCTGCCAGATGGTGCCGGCGCTCATGGCGAGCACCGAGACAAGCGAGGCGGTCAATGTTGCCGCGGTCACGCCGCCGCCGACCGCTCCGAGCTTCGGCCACAGCACAATGACGACGCCCACAAGTCCGACAGCGAGCCCGACCCAATGGCGGGGCAGGATCGCCTCGCCGAGGAACCTGCCGGCGAGCACGGCGGTGATCAGCGGCTGCAGGCCGACGATCAATGCCGAAAACCCCGCCGGCATGCCCCGGTGGATCGCCCAGAAAACGGCGCCGAGATAGACGCCATGCATGAGGACGCCCGCCATCGTCGAATGCAACGCCTCGTCGCGCGTCGCCTTGCGCGAGCCCAGCAGCACGGCGAGGCCGGCAAACAGGATCGCCGCGATCACGAAGCGGATGGCAAGGAAGGTGAAGGGCTCGGCCCAAGGCATGGCGTAGCGCGCGCCGATGAAGCCTGTCGCCCACAATACGACGAAGGAGGCGGGAATGAACCGCTTGATGCTCTGCATGGGTGGGAGGCTGCCGGGGTGAACGGTTGATGACAGCAATTGCTCTAATGCCGTTCAATCCGGCAAGCAAAACGAAACGGTTGATCCATAAGCTAAGTCGAATTCAACAAACCGTGCCAAGAGGGGCATGGCGCGTCAGTGCGCCATGGGTGGGCATGTTTTTGCATCTCGACACGACCTGGCTGTTGTTCGCCTTCTTGATCATCGCTGGCTTCGGTTTCTTCTTCGGCACGGCGCTCGACGCGATCATGAAGGAGAGCGGGTTTGGCCCGACCGGCAACACGCTGCTGTTCATCTTCGGTTTTTTTGCCGCGATGGTGATAGCCCACAAGCATGGCATCAGCCTGAGCGATCTCAGGCTGGCGGTTGCCTGTGGGCTCGGCGGCGCCTTTGCCTTCATCAGCGCGCTGGCGCTGATCAAGGCCGGGATGGCGCGACTTTAATCAAACTCGACAAGCCGCCTGACGTCCTGCTGCGACATGCCTGCCTCGCGAAGCGCGGCAAGACCGGTGTCCTTGAAGCTCTTGGACAGTTTTCTGCCGTCCGGGCCGAGGATCAGGCGGTGGTGGAAATAGCGCGGCTGGGGGAGGCCAAGCAGTTCCTGCAGCAGGCGCTGCACGCCGGTTGCCGCATAGAGATCCTGGCCGCGCACGACATGGCTGACGCCCTGCAGCGCGTCGTCGAGGATGACGGCGAGATGATAGCTGGTCGGGATGTCGCGGCGGGCGACGATGACGTCGCCCCAGGCCTGCGGTTGCGCTTCGATCGCTCGTGTTGCCGACATCGTCTCATCGGTGAATTCGGTCCATGACAGGTCGGCGGTGACGCGCATCCTTGCCGCTTCGACGTCGAGCCGCCAGGCGAAGGGCATGTTCTCGGCGATCCGCCGCTTGCGCTCCCTGGCCGGCAGGGTCTTGTCGAGCGGCGGGTAGAGCGGCACGCCGTCAGGATCGCGCGGCCAGTCGCGGCCGCCTCTCTCGGCGATGAAGGCGCGGATCTCGCCCCGGCTCATGAAGGCCGGATAGACCAGTTCCTCAGCGACCAATCGGTCGAGCACCGCCTGGTATTCGGCAAAATGTTCCGACTGGCGACGCACCGGCTGTTCCCAGCGCAATCCCAGCCATTCGAGGTCGCGGAAAATGCCTGCCTCGAATTGCGGCGTGCAGCGGGTGATGTCGATATCCTCGATGCGCAGCAGCAGCCGTCCGTCCGCTTGCGCCGCCATCCGCTGGTTGAGCAAGGCGGAATAGGCATGGCCGAGATGCAATTCGCCGTTCGGGCTCGGCGCGAAGCGGAATGTCAGGAGCGTCATCTTCGAGACGGCATTCGGGTTGTCAGGTGCTTTCGTCGGTTGATAGTTAGCCATCCATTGCCATTTCGCGAGCGCCCCGGGAACAAGCAACGTGCAACGCATCGCCTCGCTCGACGACATTGCGGCAGGGCTCGACGCGCTCTGCCGGATCGATCCGCGGCTGGAGACGGTGCGCGGCAAGGCGGGCGAGGTGCCGCTTCGGCTGTCGGAACCGGGGTTTCGAAGCCTGGCCTCGATCATCGTTTCGCAGCAGGTTTCCCGCGCCAGCGCCGACGCGATCTTCGGGCGGCTGGTTAAGCTGGTCGATCCGCTGACGCCACAGGCGATCCTCGCCGCCGGCGAAAACGTGTTTCGCGAGGCCGGGTTGTCGCGGCCGAAGCAGCGCGGGCTGCTCGCCGTGGCCGAAGCGGTGGCCGGCGGGCTCGATCTCGATCACCTGTGCACGCTGGACGCCGGCGAGGCGATCGCGGCGATGACGGCCGTGCCCGGCATCGGCCCATGGACGGCCGAATGCTATCTGCTGTTTGCCGCCGGCCATCCAGACGTCTTCCCCGCGCGCGACGTCGCGCTGCAGACGGCGGTCGGCCATGCGCTCGACATCGACCCGCGTCCGCCGGAGAAAATGCTTATCCGGCTGGCCGAATCATGGAGCCCCTGGCGGGGTGTCGCGTCGCGGCTTTTTTGGGCCTACTATCGTGAACTGAAGGGCAGGGACGCGGCGCCTCCCGTCGAAATGGCCAAAAAAGCATGAAAATCATGCGTTTTTGAGAGTTTCGGCGAGAGACAATCCGCTTCACATCCCTGTCATGTCGGGCTTACAGTATCCGCGCCGTTCGGTTTGGAATGTAGGAGGCGAAGGACGTGACGGTTGCCGTATCTCCGGATGGGCTTCCCGCGCTGGTGCTGAATGCGGACTACCGCCCGCTCAGCTATTACCCCCTGTCGCTCTGGTCGTGGCAGGACGCCATCAAGGCTGTCTTCCTCGACCGGGTCAACATCGTCGCCGAATACGAGCACGCCGTCTCCTCGCCGACCTTCTCGATGAAGCTGCCGAGCGTGGTGAGCCTGAAAGCCTATGTGAAGCCGTCGCGGCATCCCGCCTTCACCCGCTTCAACGTGTTCCTGCGCGACCGTTTCCAGTGCCAGTATTGCGGCACGCCGGAGGATCTGACGTTCGACCATGTCATCCCGCGCCATCGCGGCGGGGCGACGACCTGGGAGAATGTCGTCGCCGCCTGCTCGCCCTGCAATCTTCGCAAGGGCGGCATGATGCCGGCCCAGGCCAAGATGTGGCCGCTGCAGAAGCCGTACCAGCCGACGGTGCACGACCTGCACAACAACGGCCGCCTGTTCCCGCCCAACCATCTGCATGAAAGCTGGATGGATTATCTCTACTGGGATGTCGAGCTGGAACCTTAGAGTTCGGCAGAAATCCGCGAGCCCGGCCGTCTGCCGCAGCTTTCTGCGCTTCCGGTGCACACGTACTTAAATACGCTCCGCTCCGGTTCTCGAAAGCCGCGCCAGCCAATCCGGGCTGGCGAATTTCTGGACGAACTCTCCGCCGTGCCGTTCGATAGAAAATTGGCTCAGTCGCGGGATAACGCGCTGCGGAAGGCGACGGCTGCGAGGACGAGGCTGGCGATGGCGTTCCAGCCGGCGAGCGAGAGGCCGAGGATGCGCAGCGCCGCCTTGTCGCAGGAGGGCGGCACGAATTTGTCGAGCGCGTCGAGCACGCCCTTGCCGCCGGTGTCGACCGGGCCGGCGCCCGCCGTGCAGTCGGTCGGGCCGGCCCACCAATGCCATTCGACGCCGGAGTGGTAGACGCCGAGATAGAGGCCGTAGAGCATCAGCAAGCCGCCGATCGCCAGCAGGCCGCGCGTCGCCCAGGCCGGCGCATGAAGCATCGAGGCGATCACCGCCAGCAGCATCAGCGGCACGCCGACATAATAGGGCGTGCGCTGCTCGAGGCAGAGGTGGCAGGGGATGTAGCCGCCGATATATTGGAAAGCCAGCGCCGAGCCGACGGTCGCGGCCATGGCGACGGCAAGAAAAAGCGCCGCGCGCGTGCGCTGGCGTCCGGTGTCGGCATTCATGGTCGCTGTCATCTAGTCGGGTCCGTTGGTTGCGTCGCTATCCGTGGGCGTATCTGACGAGGATATAGAGCAAAATCAGGGCGGCCGCGCCGGCGCCGACGATCAATCCCAAGCGCTTTTCGATGAACTCCCGGATCGATTCGCCATAGCGGCGCAACAGCCAGGCCAGCAGCAGGAAACGGGCGCCGCGCGCCACGATGGCAGAGACGACGAAGACAAGAATGTTGACGTGAAGCGCGCCGGCCAGAATGGTGACCACCTTGATCGGCGGCAGGTGCGCAGCGCCGGATGTGACGAGCAGCACGAGCATCAGCCCGGTGCCGGAGGACTGCCACCTCTCGAACGTGTCGAGGCCGCCGAAATGCTCCAGGATCGGGCGCGCTATCGTGTCGTAGGCATAGTAGCCGATCAGCCAGCCGGCAATGCCGCCCAGCACGGAGGCAACCGTGGCGGTCAGGGCGTAGCGATAGGCGCGATCGGGCCGCGCCAACGCCATGGGCAGGAACAGCACGTCGGCCGGTATGAAGAACACGGAGCTTTCGACGAAGGCGATGAAGGCCAGCCACCATTCGGCGGATTTGCGCGCCGCCAGCGACAGGGTCGAGTCGTAAAGTCCGCGAAGCATCGGCTCTCCTAATGCAGTCGACACAATTCCGGACGGAAAACCGCAGCGCGCTTTTCCTGGAATTGCTCTGATCAATGTCACCCGGGACGCTTGGCGGTTTTGGGCAACGGCAGGCAGGAAGACAAGGACCCAAAGCGCCGCATCCAGCTTGCGGATGCGAGGCGCTCAACGCTTCGCCTGTCTAGAAAGATTTTCCGCGCCGCACAATGTCTGCGTCGCCACGAGGCCAAAGGGTGGGCGATGCCGCCGGTTGCGCGGGCAAATCCGCAACAGGCCAGTTGACGAACACCCATCCGCCCGTATAGTCCGCGCCCATCCAGGCCGCCCGGCCTGAGCCCCTATGGCGGAATTGGTAGACGCGCTCGACTCAAAATCGAGTTCCGCAAGGAGTGCTGGTTCGATCCCGGCTAGGGGCACCACCATCTTCATCCAGGTGTTGACGTATCTTATCGTCGGGTCGACCGGCGCTGGGCGCTCAACAAAAGTAAGACCGTCACCCACGGGCGCCAATAGGTTCACCAACCATCGGCTTGCGCTTGCGGAGCACCGGTTCCGGCAACAGGTTGGCAAGATCATCGATCAATTCTGTGCGCGGAATGTCCGGTTTGCGCGGGATGATCGCCGTCAACCCACTGGACGATCATCCGGAATTGCACTTTCGCTTGTGAATAGGAGCGATAGAAGTCGAGAAGTTCCCCTGTTGGTTCCGACAAGCGTTGGAAGCCCGAAATAAAGGCGACGACCGTGCCGATCGTCGTCTGCCCGCGGATCACAAGATAGCCGCCAACGATCAGGACCATCAGGGACCCCGCCGCGTTGGCTATATTCAGCAACGTCTTCAGCCCGAATTTCAACAAATAGAATTCGATGCGGGTGCTGAAGATCGTGCGTATGGTGCGAAAGGCGGCTCGGCGCTTCGTCGAGTGGCTGGCGAAGGAATTGACTGCTTGGTTGCCAAGCTTTCGGACCAGCGCGACCTGCCGTTCCACGAGTGTGTTCAGGTCCTTCTGCATGTAAAGCGCAAGCAGGATTTGCGGCAGGAGTGACACGCCGCTGACCAGAGCGATCACCGGCTGCATGTAGGTCATGTAAGATGCGACGCAGACCATCAGCGTGACGTTGACCACGCAATCAGAGATGCTGGTGCCGACAAATCCGCCAACATAGTCGATCTCGTTGCCGATGATGCCGGCGGTCTGACCACTCCTTGCGTGCTCGCGCGCGGACCTTTGCGTGGCGACGAGAGCGAGTTGGTCGCGGGCCGTCTTCACCACGCTCTCTCCGACCCAGCCTTGATAGACGATCAGTGCGTATTTCAGGCCCGCATGCAGGAGTATAGCCCCAAGATAAAGGCCGCCGAGCATCAGCAGCCCCCGTACGTCCTTGTCGGCAATTGCCACATCGACGACCCGTCTCTGCAGGTCGATGGGTAGAAAGTTGGCCAAGGCAACCGAAATTGCGATAACGCTGACATAGACCTGTTGCATGCCGCTGGCGCGCCGGACAAAACTGGGAAACTTCTCGCCTGGGCGCATCGCGTCGGCCATCGGCTCAAACGGGGCGAAGCGCCGCGCAATTGTCGCGAAAATTCCGCTCACCTTCGGTGCGCCTCCGTCGTATCCATTTCCGGTCCAACCGATCAGAGCAACGCACCCTGTCGGTGACCTGCTGAACAGGCAGCCTCTGTCAGGCCCGGGACTGCCGCCCGGTCATGCCTTTTGCCAGCCCACGCCACATGAGGAGGCTGAGTTCTCTATCTTCACGGTTTGATAGCGAAGAAGGCTGCGCGCCCCTTTGATCGGCATCAAGGCCAGGGGAATTTACGATCCGAGCTGAACCAGGCAGGCTGCGCGATAGATACGCTGGAGAGCTCAGAGCCGTCCGTGTCGATATTTTGAAGTATGCGTTTCAGGCTTGGAACGATCGGCGCGAGCGTGGCAGGCATTGGCGCGCACATCGCTGCAATTCCCGCTCCCCGACATTCGGACCCTCTGCAAAGTGGCAGGCGTGACGTTCAAAGGATCCTGCAGGTCCTACACAATGCCGGCTGCGTTGAGTCTATCGGCGGCGTCCAGCCTCCCTACCGCATATTTCCCGTATGCCCCTGCGAATACCGTCCGGGCTGCGGCCATACGGTGAGCCCATGCGGCTCGACGCCGACGCGGATTTTCGTCACCGCGCCGCTCACCGTGTCGATCATATACACGTCGCTGTCGAAGCGGCCGGAGAGCCATAGCTGCTTGCCGTCGGCGCTGACATTGCCCATGTCGGGGCTGCCGCCGCCGGGGATCGGCCATTGCGCGACGACGGCGCGGGTGGCGAAGTCGATCACGGTCACGCTGCCCGGACCCTTGGCCTTGCCCTGCTCCATCTTGTGCGAGCCGCGGTTCGAGACATAGAGCCGCTTGCCGTCGCGGCTGACGACGAAGCCGTGCGTGCCGATGCCGGTGGGGATGAAGCCGATTTCCTTGAAACTGTCGCCGTCGACCAGGAACACGCCGTCATTCATCATGTCCGCGACGTAAAAGACCTTGCCGTCGGGCGACAGGCGGATGTCCTGCGGCATGCCCATCCTGGACAGATCGAGATGGCCGAGCACCTTCTGGTTCTTCAGGTCGATCTTGGCCAGGCCGCCATTGCCATATTCGCAGGTGAAGATCGCATAGGAGCCGTCGACCGAAAAATCGGCATGGTTGATGCCAAGGCAGGTCGGCGTCGGCAGGCTCGATTTCAGCGCCATGGTGTGCGGGTCGCGGAAATCGAGCTGCTGTAATGCCTCGTCGACGACGATTGCCGCGCTGCCGTCCGGCATGAAATAGAGGTTGTAGGGATCGTCGACCGGAACCTGCTGGCCGGGCTTGGCCGTCATCGGGTCGATCGGCGTCAGGCTGCCGTTTTTGCCGGTGCCGTTGTTGGCGACCCATAGCGTCTTCAAATCCCAGGACGGCACGACGTGCTGCGGCTTGCTGCCGACATTGAAGCGGTCGACTTCCTTGAGCGTTACGCTGTTGATCACTGAGACGCTGTTGGAGGAGCGGTTGGGCACATAGACGCGCGGCAGCGACCCGGTCGTCACGGGGCTGAGATGACCGGCGGCGGTGTGTTTGTAGATGTTGACGGCGGGCGGCGGCGGTTCGCTGCAGTCCTCGGGGCAGGTATCGGCCCAGGCTCGAGCAGGCAGGAGCGCAATCAGCAGCAGGGCCGCACGAAGACCGGTGTGACGCAAAAGGCTTCTGATCATCTGGATGGTTTCGTGAAGGCCCGGCCCGAGTTCCCGCCCGGACCCATAGCTTGTGTCCCGCCGTTGATCTAGCGCCTTTTCAACAGGCTCCGCATGCGGTTGCGCAGCAGGCGCGCCATGTTGCGGGTCTCGCGGTAGAGGTGCAGTTGCGAGGCGGCCTGCCGGGCCAGCCGGTCGGCGTCCGGCGTCAGCCCGACCACCAGCGTGCCCATCGGCTTGCGCTCGCTCCACAGGCGGCTCATCACAGGATGGTCCGGAACCGCGCAGGAGTCGGTCATGACGATGTTGGGATCGTCGAGATGCTGCTTGGTCACCTCGATCATCAGCAGCGTGCCCGGCGAATAGGCGGAGAGCGTCTCGTCATAGGCCGTCTTCCAGGTGTAGGCCACGCCGGCCTCGACGAAGACGACCAGGCAGGCAATGGCGCGGCCGTCGAGCGTCAAGAGATGGATGCGGCACATGTCCTGCTCGGCCAGCCGGTGCACGGCCTCGCGGGCGAAGGCGGCGCGGTAGCGGTCGATCGCCATGGCGGTGCGCTCGCGGCCTTTCCAGCCGGCGGCCTCCAGCGTCAGGAAGCTTTCGATGGCGTGGCGGATCTCGTCCGGCCCGCGCGCAACGACGTGCTCGAGCTTGCCGAGGTCGGCGATGCGGCGCTTCAGTCGGCGGAATTCGCGGTAATGGTGCGCGCGCAGCGATGCCTTGAGGTAGTCCTCGCCGTCGGCGTCGCTTTCAAGCACCGGGCGCTCGAGCTTGCCGGTGGTCACCAGGGTCAGGCCGCGGCTGTCGGCAAAGGAGGTGAGCAGGCTCGCGACCGGACCGTCGAGGCGCATGTCGGGCAGCACGAAGACTTTTGGCAGCTTGAGATGCGGCCGCGACAGCATCGAGAAGAAATCCTCGATGACGCCGATCGGATCGTCGCGGTCGACCAGCGGCGTGCCGAGCGGGCCGAACGGGCTCGACCATGTGCGCATCACCGGAACGCCAAGCGGGATCGCCGGCCGCTCGACCGAGAAGGGCACCAGAAGACGCAGCCGGTTGCGGTATTCGTCGCCGTCGCGGATGACGGCCAGCCGCACCTCGCGGTCTTCCAGCCGGGGCATCGCCGGGGCCAGGAAGCGCGGGTTGAAGAAGACATTCGGCTCGACCGTGCGGGCGCTGAGATAGTCGAGTTCCTCGACGAGGTCGAAACCGGCCGAGGCCGGGTAGATGGCGAGCTTGCGTTCGGGCCTGTTGCTGGCGAAGAGCTCGATATGGGCGGGGTCGACCTCGCGCGCCAGGCCTGCAAGGTTGGAGACCATGGCGCCGGCCGGGCCGCCGCTGGTCTCTTCGAGCAACGGGACGGCGGCCATCAGGCAATTTCCTTCTTTGCAGGCACGAAGATCGCCATCACGATGCCAAGCTTGCGCCAGACGGTGAAGGAGAGCGCGCTGGCCTCGAAGACCATGGCAAGGCTTGTGGCCATCGCCGCGCCCCAGAGGCCGAATAGCGGGATCAGCAGCACGTTGAGGCCGATGTTGAGGGCGAGCGTCATGGCATAGACGGCGGCGCAGATGTTCTGGTTGCCGCTCATGGTGAGCAGGCTTTCGCAGGGGCCGACGGCGGCGCGCGCCACGACGCCCAGCACCAGCAGGAAGAGCAGCGGATAGCCGGCGGTGAATTCGGGGCCGAACAGCACCAGCATCGGCTCGCCCAGCGCCAGCACCAGCAGCGCCATCAAAAGCGAAGGCCAGAAGGTCCAGGAGACGGTTTCGCGGGCGAAGGCGGCAAGCCTGTCCGGTTCGCCATGGGTGA
This sequence comes from Mesorhizobium sp. M2A.F.Ca.ET.042.01.1.1, assembly GCF_003997405.1. Taxonomy (NCBI): domain Bacteria; kingdom Pseudomonadati; phylum Pseudomonadota; class Alphaproteobacteria; order Hyphomicrobiales; family Phyllobacteriaceae; genus Mesorhizobium; species Mesorhizobium sp. M2A.F.Ca.ET.042.01.1.1. The sequence goes on along the minus strand of NZ_RZRX01000087.1, from coordinate 9,088 downwards.
ACTGGGCGTAGCGCTGGGCAACGCCGGCCTTGACCGCGAAATAAACGAAATGCACCAGCGCCAGCGTCTTCACGGTCGCGAAATAGACGGCGACATCGTTGGGCGGGAGGTAGGCGCCCACCATCAGCACATCGGCATTGGTAAGCAGGAAGAAGAAGCTCTCGACCAGGAAGATCGGCAGCGAGACGAGGATCCATTGGCCGAAATGCACCGTCATCGGCCCGGGCGGGACCTTCTTATCCATGCGAGAGGTGACGGCCATCAGCTGGCCGAGCGTCGTGACATAGGTGGCGGCGATCGAGGCGAAGATCGCGGTCTTGGCGTCCGGCACATAGTGCAGGCCAAGCATCAGCGCCATGAACGCCAGGATCAGCACCGGGCGCACCAGATAGGTGGGCGAGAGCGCCAGCAGAGCCCAGGAATTGGCGCGCGCCAGCCCTTGCAGGAGATCGCCCAGCGCGATCATCGGCAGGCAGATGACGCCGAGGATGAAAGGGATGACGTAGTAGTTCTCGATCCAGTCCGAGGCCAGCCACACGCCAAGGGCGCCGAGACCGGCGATCAGCGTCGAGGCGACAAGCACGAACAGGCGGCTGGCAAGCACGATGCCGCGCAGCTCGGCCAGCATGCCGCGCTCGCGATACTCCGGAATGAAACGGATGACCGAGGTGTGGAAGCCAAGGCAGGCGAGATTGCCGACGATGACCATCGTCACCCAGACCAGCACCGAGATGCCGTACTCGAACGACCCCATCCAGCGCGCCATCAGCACCTGGCTGACAAAGGCGATCAAGGCGCTGATGATGCGGATGGAAAAGGCGATCAGCGACATGCGCCCGGCCTCGCCGCGCGCGTCGGCGGTGAAGAGGATGGCATCGATGCGGCCAAGCAGCGGCCGCATGCGCAGCGCCCAGCGCTGCGGCAAGAACCGCCCGGCAGTCGTTGCCGCGGAAAAGCGCACCCACAACTCTCCGTTTTCCGCCTTTTTCCAGGGTTCGGGTCTATCCGAAACACCTTAAGAAAGGGTGGGTGGAGAGTTTCCTTCTCCCGTCACTATGCGGGGAGGTGAGGAGTGGTCCGCGCAGCGGACGAAAAGCCAATTGCTTGGCTTTTCGAATGACGAACGCCGGCAGGCGGATGAGGGGCAGCGCCGGCCTCGGAAATTGGGATGAACCGGGTGTCGAAGAGGTTCTTTGGGAGTGTCCTAAACAGGGTGATTATCCTCTGTTGGATTACGAAGGGCGGCCAATCGCAATCGCCGGCGCCGCCCACATCCGGCCCTTCGGGCCACCTTCTCCCCGTGAAACGGGGAGAAGGAAAAGGCGCTTACATCCCCGTCATCGCGTCGCACGAGACGTTCGGGTTCATGTCGGCGAAGGCGCCGGTCGGGTTCTGCTTCCAGGCCCAGACATGCAGCTCGTAGAACGGGCCGAGGCCGTAGCGGTTGGGCGCGGTGTTGAAGTTGAAGAGATGGCCCTCGAGCGATGCCGGTCCTTTCGACGTGATGTATTCGACGGCGATCAGCTTCAAGGTGCCGTCGGCCATCGGCTCGTACATGACGGCTTCCGGCTTGGCGACGTCGACCGCATCGTCCTTCAGATAGGCGGCATTGACGTAGTGGATGCCCATGGCGCCGCCGGTGAGGCCGCTGGCGCAGGGGATCGGCGCATAGCCTTCGGCCTTCGCCACCGCGACGTCCTCGAAGCGGCTGTCGAGCGCCCGCACCTTTTCGGCGAGCGGGTTGACGGTTTTGCGCGGTAGCGGCGCCCGCCATCAGCAGGATGATCGAGGCGGAGGCGCCGATGGCGCATCTGGGTGAGGTCTGAATGTTCATTTGTCTGTCCATTGAGTTGCGGCGCGCGAGCGGTGGGAGTCGGCCGGTCAAAGCCAACTCCGCACGCCGGCGGCGTCTCTCGGTAAAAAGGATGGTCGCTGGTCCGGACGCTGCGGGATCAGTGGTGAAGCCACCAATATTCCCAGTATTCGCGCGGCATCTCCCGCTCATCGAGACCGATGTCGCGTCTCAGGTAATCGTCCCGAGGCGGCAGAAGGCGGCGTCGGTTTCGCAACGGCGAAAGCAGCGCCGACAAGGCCCGTCGCATGACGCCGCGCCGTGGCGGGAGGTTATCCGCCGCGGCGGATACACTCTCGCTGTCCGGCACGGCGTCAGGTCCGCCGGCGACGGGTATGGTCTGCCCGACACGGTCTTCCCCGTCAGCGATAAAAGTAGGGGTCGAGGACCCGCACCTCCGTGATCTTGTCGACAGGAAGCGCATTCTTTTGCGCGGTGCTGCGGATCGCCTCCGGCGAGGGCGCGTCGTAGATGCAGAAACTCTTGCCCTTGTCGGGCGAGACGAAGGATTGCACCCAGGTGACGCCTTTCTCGGCGTTGCGGGCGATGACGCCGCCCATCGCGGTGGCGCCGGCATCGTTCATCGGCACATGCAGGCCGTCCGGGAAGGTGCGTTCAACGAGATAACGTGGCACGATCGTCTTTCCTTTCGTGATTGGATTGCAAGTTTCCACGCAATTCCGGACGGAAAGCCACGGCGAAGTCGCCGAGCCCAACCGCTACGCAGTTTTCCCGGAATTGCTCCGTGCTCGTTTCGAGCAAGGCGGATACCACCATTTCGGGAAAGGCCATGCATCGGAGCCATTCCCCATATTGCCCGGGACGATTCCCTATCTTTGTGACGTTTTATGTGGAAGATGGCACTTGAATGTGTGGAAGGTCACATTTCAGGGCGTGTCTCCCACGCTATCGCGGCGGCGATCCGCCACGATGGAATTCCAATTTCGCGAGAGAGCGATGATGCTTCTGGAACGGCAGCCGCAGCTGCAGCAGATGGATGCCCTGTTGGCGGACGCAATCGGGGGCCGCGGCCGCGTCGTGGTCGTCTTGGGCGAGGCGGGCGCCGGCAAGACGGCGCTGGTCGAGGCGTTCGCGAGCCGACTGGATGATGGCCTGACAATGCTTCGCAGCGCCTGCGAGGACCTGTCCATCCCGGATCCGCTGGGGCCGCTTCATGATCTGGCCCGCGACGCGCGGTGGGAACTGCCGCGGCCGATGGACGACCGCCAGGTGCAGCGGCTGCCGTTGTTTTCCGAGGCGCTCGACGTCTTCGAGGCGAAAGGCCCGTGCCTGCTCGTCATCGAGGATCTGCACTGGGCCGACGACGCAACACTCGATTTCGTGCGCTTCCTCGGCCGGCGCATCGCAAATACCCGCATCCTGCTCCTGATCACGGCGCGAACCGATCGCAGCGAAGGGCAGATGCGCGTGCGCCGGGCGCTCGGCGAGATCCCGGCCGGCAATGTTGTGCGTATCGACGTGCCGCTGCTCAGCGAAAGCGCCGTGCTGTCGCTGGCCGCAACCGCCGAGCGCGACGGCGAGGCGATCTACCGGGCAAGCGCCGGCAACGCCTTCTTCGTCACCGAGCTGCTCGCTGCCGCAGGCGATGGCGCCTTGCCGGCAAGCGTGCGCGACGCCGTGCTGGCGCGCGCCGAAAAACTGTCGCCGGGCGCGCGCTCGATGCTCGATGCCGTCTCGGTGTTTCCACGCCGCGCCGACGCCTGGGCGCTGAGCGGCCTTTGCGGGATTGCCGCCGCCGGCCAGCTCGCCGAATGCGTCGCCAACGGCCTGCTTGAGGATTTCGGCGACGGCTATGCCTTCCGGCACGAGATCGCCCGTAGGGCAATCGAGATGGCGCTGACGCCGAGCAAACGGCGCGAATACAACGAACGCGCCTTGTCGGCCCTGCGCGAAAACCCGCAAGTCGCCACCGCAAGGCTGGTGCACCATGCCGTGGAAGCGCAGAACCTGGACGTGGTGCGCGAGCTCGCGCCGGCCGCGGCGCGCGAGGCTTCCCGGGTCGGCGCGCATCGCGACGCGGTGGGCTATTACGAGGTTGCCCTGCGCTATGCCGATATGTTGCCGCTCGAGAAGCGAGCCGAGCTCTATGAGGGCCATGCTTTCGAGTGCCACTTGATCGGCCGCGTCGAGGCGGCCATGGAGGCGCAAGGCCTGGCGCGCCAGCTGCGTCAGGCGCTGGGCGATCGGGTCAAGGAGGGCGACGGTCTACGCTGCCTGTCGCGCTTTGCCTATCTGCTCGGCGATCGCGAGGCAGCCGATCGGTTCGGGGCGCAGGCCGTGGAGCTTCTGGAGACAGCGCCTGACGGTCCCGAGCTCGCCATGGCTTATTCCAACCTCTCGCAGTTGGCGATGCTCGCCGAACGGCTTGAGGACACGCTCATGCTCGGCGGTAAGGCCGTGGAGCTGGCGGAGCGGCTCAACCGGCCCGACATCCTCTGCCACGCCCTCAACAATGTCGGCGCCGCCGGGCAATGGCTGGACTTCACCAAAGGGCGGCGCGATCTCGCCCGCAGCTTGGGAATCGCTTTGTCGGGGAACTTCCAGGAACATGCGGCGCGCGCCTTTACCAATTGCGCTTGCGTCGAGATGAACAGGCTCAACTTCAAGGAGGCGTCCTCGTTGCTGGAGCGCGGCATCGGCTACTGCGTCGAGAACGATCTCGCGACATGGCGCGACTACATGCGCGGCGTGCAAGCGCAGCTTCTGCTGAGGCTCGGCCTCTGGGACGACGCCGCGGCGGTGGCGCATGAGGTTGTCGACGATGAAGCAACGACGCCGTTGGTGCGCTATCCGTCGCTGGTGGCCCTGGCCAGATTGCGCATCCGCCGCGGCGACCCGTCGGCCGTGCCGATCGTGGAAGAGATGAGGCGGTTCCTGGACAAGGGCATGGAACTGCAACGGCTTGTGCCTTTTGCCGAGGTGATGGCCGAGCTGGCGTGGCTGGGCGAGGGCGACAGGGATGAAGCGCTGCATCTGATCGCCCTTGCCGAAGGCCTCGCGCCGACGCGGGCGGTGTTCGGCGGGCTGGCGGCCTGGCGGCGGCTTTTGTCGCCGGAAAGCGATCGCGGCGAGACCGACGGCATGGCCGAGCCGCATCGCTTGCAATTGATCGGCGACTGGCGCGCCGCCGCTGCGTTTTGGGCGAGGATGGGCGCCCCTTTCGAACGGGCGCTCGCCTTGCTGCAGGGCGACGAGGCAGCGCAGCGTGAGGCGTTGGATATTTTCGAGGCGCTCGGCGCAAGACCAGTATCGCAGCATGTGCGCGGCCTGCTGCGGCAGAGCGGCGTGAGCGGCATTGCCAGGGGTCCTAGGCAGGCGACGCGCGCCAACCAGGCCGGCCTCACGCAGCGCCAGATGGAGGTCCTGCAGTTGATCGAACGAGGCTTCTCCAACAAAAAGATCGCCGCGCATATGGCGATCTCGCCGAAGACGGTCGATCACCACGTTTCGGCGGTGCTCGGGAAACTGGAAGCCGTCTCGCGCGGCGAAGCCGCGGCCGCGGCGCGCGCGTCGGGGCTGGTTTGAGGTTCTTCTACTGACGGGAAGCCCGAACAAGTTCAGGCGAGCGCCAGCGCTGCCCCTCATCCGCCCTTCGGGCACTGGCCGGCCCTTCGCAAGGCTCCGGGCGTTCGTCGTTCGAAAAGCCAAGCAATTGGCTTTTCGTCCGCTGCGCGGACCACTGCTCACCCCCCGTATCGTGACGGGGAGAAGGAAGACTGCGTCAGGCGAAGGCGCCGTGGCAGTGCTTGTATTTCTTGCCGGAGCCGCAGGGGCAGGCTTCGTTGCGGCCGATCTTGCCCCAGGTCGCGGGGTTCTTCGGGTCGCGGTTTTCCGGAGCGACGACGGTATTCGAATCCTGGCGCAGGAGAAGCGCGGTTTCGCCGCCCTGGAAATCGTCCTCGCCGGTGGAGCCGTCGATATGGCTGCCGAACATCTCGGGCGCCTCGGGCGGCGGCGCGTCCGCAGCCTCGCGCACCAACTCGACGCGCATCAGCTGCGCGGTGACGGCCTGGCGCAAATTGCCCAGCATGCCCTGGAACAGCTCGAAGGCTTCGCCCTTGTATTCCTGGAGCGGGTCGCGCTGGGCGTAGCCGCGGAAGCCGACGACCGAGCGCAGATGATCGAGATTGACGATATGCTCGCGCCACAGATGATCGAGCGTCTGCAACACCACCGAACGCTCGACATAATTCATCACGTCGGGGCCGAAGCGATCGGCTCGCTCCTTGGCGGCGGCGTCGGCCGCGGCCGTGATGCGCTCACGAATGTCGTCCTCGGCGATGCCCTCTTCCTTGACCCATTCCTCGATCGGCAGGTCGAGGTTGAGGTATTGCCCCACCTCGTCCTTGAGGCCGGCGACGTTCCATTGCTCGGCATAGGCGTTTTCGGGGATGTTCTTGGCGACGATCTCCTCGATGACGCCCTCACGCATCTCGGTGATCGTCTCCGACAGGCCTTCGCCGTCCATCAGCTCGATGCGCTGTTCGAACACCACCTTGCGCTGGTCGTTCGAGACGTCGTCATACTTCAACAGATTCTTGCGGATGTCGAAGTTGCGCGCCTCGACCTTCTTCTGCGCCTTCTCCAGCGCCTTGTTGATCCAGGGATGGATGATCGCCTCGTCTTCCTTGAGGCCGAGCTTCTGCAGCATGCCGTCCATTCGCTCGGAGCCGAAGATGCGCATCAGGTCATCCTGCAGCGACAGGAAGAATTTCGAGCGGCCCGGATCGCCCTGGCGGCCGGAGCGGCCGCGCAGCTGATTGTCGATGCGGCGCGATTCGTGGCGTTCGGTGGCCAGGACGTAAAGGCCGCCGGCGGCCAGCGCCTTTTCCTTCAGGCGCTCGACATCGTCGATGATGGCCTTCTCCCGGGCCTCGCGCTCGGGGCCGGCCGGCATGTCGCCAAGCTCCTCGGCGATGCGCATCTCGGCATTGCCGCCGAGCTTGATGTCGGTGCCGCGGCCGGCCATGTTGGTGGCGATGGTGATGGCGCCGGGCTTGCCGGCCTGGGCGACGATGGACGCCTCGCGCTCATGATGGCGGGCGTTCAGCACTTCGAAGTCCTTGATGCCTTCCTTGCGCAGGCGCTCGGCCAGTAGCTCGGATTTCTCGATCGAGGTGGTGCCGACCAGGATCGGCTGGCCGCGGTCGCGCGCGTCCTTGATTTCCTTGACGATCGCCTTGTATTTCTCGTCGACCGTACGGTAGACCTCGTCGTCCTCGTCCTTGCGGGCGACCGGCAGGTTGGTCGGGATCTCGGTGACTTCGAGATTGTAGATGTTGGCGAATTCCTCGGCCTCGGTCAGCGCCGTGCCGGTCATGCCGGCGAGCTTCTTGTAGAGGCGGAAATAGTTCTGGAAGGTGACGGAGGCCAGCGTCTGGTTCTCCGGCTGGATCTGCACATGCTCCTTGGCCTCGAGCGCCTGGTGCAGGCCTTCCGAATAGCGGCGTCCGGGCATCATGCGGCCGGTGAACTCGTCGATGATGACGATCTCGCCATTGCGCACGATGTAATCGCGATCCTTCTGGAACAGCAGATGCGCCTTCAGCGCGTTGTTGACGTGGTGGACGATGGCGACGTTCTCGACGTCGTAGAGCGACTCGCCCTTGAGCAAGCCCGCCGCTGTCAGCATGTTTTCGAGCTTCTCGGTTCCTTCCTCGGTGAAGATCGTCGTCTTCTGCTTCTCGTCGACCTCGTAGTCCGCCGGGCCGAGCCTCAGCATGAAGGCGTCGATGGTGTTGTACATTTCCGAGCGGTCCTCGAGCGGACCGGAGATGATCAGCGGCGTGCGCGCCTCATCCACCAGGATGGAATCCACCTCGTCGACGATGGCGTAGGAGTGGCCGCGCTGCACCATCTGCGAGCGCTCATACTTCATGTTGTCGCGCAGATAGTCGAAGCCGAGTTCGTTGTTGGTGGCGTAGGTGACGTCGCAAGCATAGGCCTCGCGGCGCTCGTCGTCGGAAAGGCCGTGAACAATGATGCCGACGGTCAGGCCGAGGAATTTGTAGACGCGGCCCATCCATTCGGCGTCGCGCTTGGCGAGGTAGTCGTTGACGGTGACGACATGCACGCCCTTGCCGGCGAGCGCGTTGAGATAGACCGGCAAGGTGGCGACCAGGGTCTTGCCCTCGCCGGTGCGCATCTCGGCGATGCCGCCATTGTGCAGCACCATGCCGCCGATCAACTGGACGTCGAAAGGCCGCATGCCGAGCACGCGGCGGGCCGCCTCGCGCACCGTGGCGAAGGCCGGAACCAGCAGGTCGTCGAGCGAAGCGCCGTTGGCAAGATCCTGGCGGAATTTCTCCGTGCGCCCGGCGAGTTCGGCGTCGGAAAGCGCCCGCATCTCGTTTTCCATGGCGTTGATGGCCTCGACCCTGGGCCGGGTCGACTTGACGCGCCTGTCGTTGGAAGAACCGAAAACCTTACGGGCGAGACCGCCGAGACTGACCATCCAATGGTCCTTTCGATAGCAATTTTGGCCGTTTGCGACAGGCGCCTGGCGGGCCCATCAAATCCGCGTGAATGCGGACAAACGCAAAAAGCGCCCGGAAAACGGTTCTGGACGCCAAGTCGTTGGACAGATAAGAGGGGGCTCAATCGATGTCAACGCCGCGTTAGCCCTATGGGCAGCGCCAAATTCCGCCACAATTCGACTGATCTGGAACCCTCCGCTCACGCGATCCTCATTGGCAATCCCATTGGAGTTATCTTGATGTCCCTGTCGTTCCGCCGCGCCTCGCTCGCCAGCCTCGGTCTGGCCTTCGGGCTCTCGGCTCTCTGCCTGTCGCCGCTGCTGGCGCAGGAGACCAAGCCCGCGGATGCCACCGCGCCTGCCCCTCCCGCGGCGCCGGTCGATCCCAATGCCGTGGTTGCCACCATCAATGGCGAGAAGCTGACCGAGGCCGATCTTCAGCTCGCCGAAGGCGAACTCTCGCAGCAGTTCGCGCAGCTGCCGCCCGATCAGCGCCGCGCGGCCGCCCTTTCGGCGGCGATCGAAATCCGCGTCATGGCCAAGAAGGCGGTCGACAGCGGCCTCGACAAGGACGCCGACTTCCAGCGCCGCATGGCTTTCCTGCAGGCGCGCGCGCTGCATGGCGAGGTCGTCGAGAAGGAAGTGGTCGACAAGGTCACGGACGCCGAAATCCGCGCCCGCTACGACCAGGAGATCGCCAACACGCCGCCAGTTAACGAAGTGCATGCGCGTCACATCCT
>NZ_RZRX01000086.1:0-23716 GCF_003997405.1 Mesorhizobium sp. M2A.F.Ca.ET.042.01.1.1 | reverse complement strand
CCTGGTCAACAATGCCGGCATCGGCGCCGTTGTCCGCGGCGACCTGCTGGAGCTGAAGCCCGAGAATTTCGACCGCGCGCTGGATATTAATTTGCGCGGGACGGTGTTCCTCAGCCAGGCCGTCGCCAAGGCTATACTGGCGACACCCGCAACCGCTGCCAGATCGATCATCACCATCACTTCGGTCAGCGCCAACATGGCTTCGCCGGAACGAGCCGACTACTGCATTTCCAAAGCCGGCCTTTCAATGTGGGTGAAGAATCTGGCTCTGCGGCTCGCGCCCGAGAACATCGGCGTGTTCGAGGTACGGCCGGGCATCATCCGCACCGATATGACCGCGGGCGTCTCCGCCAAATATGACGCGCTGATCGATGGCGGCCTGGTGCCGGCAAGACGCTGGGGCGAAGCCGCCGAAATCGGCGCCGTGGTGGCCGCGCTCGCCTCCGGCAAATTCGGCTTTTCGACCGGATCGGTCATCGATGTCGACGGCGCGCTCTCGGTGCCACGCTTGTGAGGAACAATGGCTGACTACATCATTGTTGGCGCCGGCCCGGCCGGCTGCGTTCTCGCCAACCGGCTGAGCGAGGATCCGGGCAATTCCGTTTTGCTCCTGGAAGCCGGCGGCAAGGACTGGCATCCGTTGATCCATATGCCGGCGGGCTTCGCCAAGATGACCAAGGGCATCGCCTCCTGGGGCTGGTCGACCGTGCCGCAGAAAAACATGAAGGACCGCGTCTTCTGGTACACGCAGGCCAAGGTCGTCGGCGGCGGCTCGTCGATCAACGCCCAGATCTACACGCGCGGCAACGCCCGCGACTACGACGCCTGGGAGAAGGAAGAGGGGCTCGCCGGCTGGGGCTATCGTGACGTGCTGCCCTATTTCAAGCGTGCCGAGAACAACCAGCGCTTCGCCAACGATTTTCATGGCGACCAGGGTCCGCTCGGCGTCTCCAATCCGATCTCGCCGCTGCCGATCTGCGAGGCCTATTTCCGCGCCGGACAGGAAATGGGCATACCCTTTAACCCGGACTTCAACGGCGCCAGCCAGGAAGGCGTCGGCTACTACCAGCTGACCCAAATGAATGCCCGGCGCTCATCGGCCTCCGTCGCCTATCTGAAGCCGATCCGCGCCCGCAGGAACCTGACGGTGCGGACGGACGTTCTCGTCACCCGCGTCGTCGTCGAGAAAGGCCGCGCCATCGGCGTCGAGATCGTCGACAGGCCAGGTGGCGAAAAGACCATCCTGCGCGCCGAACGCGAGGTGATCGTCTCGTCGGGTGCGATCGGCTCGCCCAAGCTCCTGATGCAGTCGGGCATCGGCCCGGCCGATCATCTGAAATCGGTCGGCGTCACGCCGGTGCATGACCTGCCCGGCGTCGGCTCCAACATGCAGGATCATCTCGATCTCTTCGTCATCGCCGAATGCACCGGCGACCACACCTATGACAATTATGCCAAGCTGCACCGCACCCTATGGGCCGGGCTGCAGTACCTCTTGCTCAAGAAGGGTCCGGTCGCCTCGAGCCTGTTTGAGACCGGCGGCTTCTGGTACGCCGACCCGACGGCCGCCTCGCCCGACATCCAGTTCCATCTCGGCCTCGGCTCCGGCATCGAGGCCGGCGTCGAGAAGCTGAGGAACCCGGGCGTGACGCTGAACTCCGCCTTCCTGCGTCCCCGCTCGCGCGGCACGGTGCGGCTGAAGAGCGCCGACCCGGCCGACCACCCGCTGATCGATCCGAACTACTGGTCCGACCCGTATGACCGCGACATGTCGATCAAGGGCCTCAGGCTGGCGCGCGAGATCATGCGGCAGAAGGCGCTACAGCCCTATGTGTTGCGCGAGGTGCTTCCGGGTCCGAACCTGCAGAGCGACGCAGACCTCTTCGATTATGCCTGCCGCACCTCCAAGACCGATCATCATCCTGTCGGCACCTGCCGCATGGGCCATGACGCGATGGCGGTCGTGACGCCCGATCTCAGGCTGCGCGGCATCGAGGGCTTGCGCGTCTGCGACGCCTCGGTGATGCCGCGAGTCCCCTCTTCCAACACCAATGCGCCGACCATCATGGTCGGCGAAAAGGGTGCCGACCTCATCCTAGGCCGCGAGCCGTTGCCGCCGGCCGTGTTCAATGGCAATCAGGCGGCTTGAGGAGAAAACGATGATCCGCCATTGCGTCTTTGTCCGCTTCCGCGAGGATATTCCCACGGCCGAGCGCGCGGCGATCCATGCCGATCTCGAAGCGCTGCGCGCCGTCATCGACGGCATGGGCAAGGTGCATTTCAGCGCCAATGTCAGCCCGGAGCCGTTCGCGCGCGGCTTCACGCATGGCTTCACCGTCGACTTCCGCGATGCCGCCGCCCGTGACGCCTATCTTGTGCACGAGGCGCATCAGCGCGCCGGCGCGCGCCTTGTCGCGGCCCTGCAAGGCGGCACCGAGGGGTTGATGGTCATCGATCTCGAGGTGACGCAAATGTGACCGCTCGCCGGCTTAAAACCGGCAGCTGTCCCGTTCTCTTTTGACCGCCGTGGAACATATCGCTCCTTTTGGGGACACAAAAGGAGCACCGCCTTGAACCTCACCAGCGAGCAGAAGAAAACCGTAGTCGCGTCCTTTCTGGGCTGGACGCTCGACGCATTTGATTTCTTCCTTCTGACTTTCCTGCTCACCGATATTGCCGCTGAATTCCAGACTGACGTCCCGGCCGTCTCCAAGGCGCTGTTCTTGACCTTGGCCACGCGCTTCATCGGTGCGTTCTTCTTCGGCATGCTTGCCGACAAATACGGCCGCAAGCCAATCCTGATGCTGAATATCGTCAGCTATTCAGTGATCGGCGCCTTGGCAGCGTTCTCGCCCAATCTCGGCATATTCCTTGCGCTGCGCGCCCTGTTCGGCATCGCGATGGGCGGCGAATGGGGCCTGGGCAGCTCACTTGCCATGGAGTCCATCCCACCTGGCGCGCGCGGTATGGTCTCGGGCATCCTGCAATGCGGCTATCCGGCCGGCTATTTGCTCGCCGCCGTTGCTTACGGGCTGCTCTACGGGCAGAGGATCGGCGACTTCACCATCGGGTGGCGCGCCATGTTCCTCCTGAGCTTCGTGCCGGCGCTGATCGTGCTGTTCATCCGTTCGCATGTGCCGGAATCGCCTGCTTTCGTCGAAGGCCGTTCGCAGGCACGGCCCGGTCTTCTCGAAACGCTGCGCAAGCACTGGGGTATCGCTCTCTATGCCGTGGTGCTGATGATGTTCTTCAACTTCTTCAGCCATGGCACGCAGGACCTCTACCCGACCTTCCTGAAGAAGCAGCACGGTTTCGACCCGCACACGGTGAGTTGGATCACCATCGTCGCCAATATCGGCGCCATTGTCGGCGGCTTGGCCTTCGGCGCGCTGTCGGAGAAGATCGGCCGCATCAACGCCATCACGCTGGCCTGCGTGATCGCCCTGCCGGCGATCCCGCTCTGGGCCTATACGACCACGCCTTTCATGCTGGCGATCGGCGCCTTCATCATGCAGGTGGCCGTGCAGGGCGCCTGGGGCGTCATCCCCGTGCATCTCAACGAATTGTCGCCGGGCTCCGTGCGGGCGACCCTGCCGGGTTTCATCTATCAGGCCGGCAATCTGGCTGCTTCCTATGGCGGCCCATACCAGGCCGGCATCGCCGAAGCGCCGGGAGGCAGCTACGGTTATGCGCTGGCGCTGTTTGCCGGCGTGGTTGCGGTCTGCATCATCGTCGTCATCCGCTTCAGCCCCGAGAAGCGCGGCCAGGTGATGACCGTGTTCGGGTGAATGGCAGTCAACCCATTCTCAGCGCGACGACACCGGCGACGATGCCGAGCGCGGCCGTGGCGCGCCAGGCCGTCATCTTCTCGCCCAGCGCCAGCACCGAGATCAGCATGGCGAACAGGATCGAGGTTTCGCGCAGCGACGCGACAGAGGCGATGGGCGCCTTGGTCATCGCCCACATGACGATCCAGTAGGCCGCGCCGCTGAGCACGCCGGTGAACAGTCCGGCTTTCCAGTCGCGAGCCAGCACCGGAAGCGATTGCGGTCCGCGAAAGGCAATGCACAGCACCAGCGCCCACGTCGCATCGCAGACGAACAGCCAGGCGGCATAGCTCGTCGCGGTCGCCGCCAGCCGCGCGCCGGTGCCGTCGGAAAGCGTGTAGCTGGCGATGAAGATCGACGTGCCGAGCGCGAAGCCGACGGCGCGCAGATTGAGCTTCTCCAGATGCGCGCCGCCGCGAAACGACATGACCAGCGTGCCGATCGACAACAGCACGATGCCGAGGATGGCAAGCGGCGCAGGCACCTCCCCGACCAGCACGATGCCGCCCAGCGCCGAAAGCAGCGGCGCGGTGCCGCGCGCCAGCGGATAGGTCTGGGCGAAATCGCCGGCTTTGTAGGCGCCGATCAGGAATGTCCGGTAGCCCATGTGGAAGAAAACCGAGGCGAGGATGAACGGCCAGACCTCGGCCTTCGGCACTTCGACGAAGGGCAGCACCACGAGCGCCGCGGCGCCCATGCCGAGCGTCATCAGCGTGATCGACAGGAAGCGGTCGAGATGCACCTTGACCAGCGCGTTCCAGATCGCGTGCATGGCAGCCGCCGAGAGCACAGCCAGGAAGACGAACAGCGTCATGCCCGCCTCATCTGCCCGCCAGACTTGAGCCGATGCCCGGCGTTTCCAGGTCGATTTCGATCCTCAGCGGAAAATGGTCGGATGCCACTTCGCCGACATCCGCCGTTATTGAACGGACGCGCCCGGCCAGCATGCCGCCGACGAAGCAATGGTCGAGCCGGCGTTTTGCCAGCCTGCCGTCGATGATCTTTTCATGCGTGTGGAAATCCGGTCCGGGCTCCCTTGCGACGGCGGCGGCATCGACGAACCCGTCGATATAAGCAGCGCTGGGATGGTAGGGCGTATTGCCGACGATGCGCCGGTATTCGGCGCTGCCCGGCTCCATGTTGAAATCGCCAAGCCAGATCGCCGCCTGGGGGTTTTCGGGGTCCGCCTGGCCGTTCGACCAGTTGCGCTGCGGCTCGTCGTCGGCGCCGCTCCAGGGGCCGCCATCGGATGGCGCTCGACGATGCTCGGCAGTGAGATAGTCGATCTGCTCCAGCCGCTCCTCGGCCGCAATATGCGCCAGATGGAGGGAAAGCACCCGCACCGGTCCGGCCGGCGTGCGGATCATGCATTCCAGCGCCGCGTTGCGGGTGTTGAGCGGTCTCAGCGTTCGGCGCATCGGCAGCGCATGCAGCCGCGACCAGACGATCGGCAGCTTCGACAGCACCATCGTGCCGAACTGCCGCCGGCGGTTGACGACGCGACCGTCGCGCTTGTCACTGGCGTCCATGTCGAAGGCGGGGCCGTAGGCCCAGTAATAGCCGGGCAACAGCCTGGACAGGATCTCGGGCTGGTCGTCCTCATTGGTGCGCAGCCAATGCCGCTCGACCTCCTGCAGCGCGATGATATCGGCGCCGTCCACCAGCCTGGCGGCGCGGGAGAGATCATAGCGCCCGTCGCTGCCATAGCCATACTGGATGTTGTAGCTGATCAGCTTCATTGATTAACCGGCTCACTTCTGAGGATCGCAGTAGCGTGCCACCTGTGGCGTTGCAATGTGCCGCGTAGGCAGGCGAATGATCCAGCCGACGGTCTGCGAGCCGCTCTAATTGGTCGTCAGCGGCTGGTAGCTTCCCGCAGGTGACGCCGCCAGTTCCGACCAGTCGATCTCTTCTTCCAGCCGGTGATAGGCCTCGTCCCCGATCGTGCCGTTGCGGCGCAATTCCTCCAGCGTGTCGCGCTGCCGGTTGATCGCATAAAGGCGCAGCCGGTCGTATTCGGTCGCCGCCTCAGCATTTTCCGGATTCTCCGCGATCTGACGCTGCGCTTCATATTGCTCGCGCACCACGGCAGCCGCGGCCGACGTCTTGCGGCTCAGCACGTCGAGCGCGGCCTGCATAATGGCGACGCGTGCCTGGGCGACTTCCCGGTCTATCGTCGTGTCGCGATCGAAGTTGAGCCAGCGCAGCAGCGGTTTCAGGGTGATGCCTTGCAGCACCAGCGTGCCGAGAACGACCGCGAAGGCGGCCAGCACGATCGGGTCGCGGCCGGGAAAACCGGCCGGCAGGGCAATGGCTGCAACCAACGTCACCAGCCCGCGCATGCCACACCAGCCGACAAGCACGGCGCCGCGAAACGTCGGCGCATCCCGCTTTCGGTCTTCGCTTTTGAAGCGGGACCGCCGCATGATCGCGACGTAACCCTGCACCCAGACGATGCGCGCCACGATGACGACGGCCAGCACCGTCGCGGCGAACAGAAAGGCTTCGCCTTGCCCGCCGCCGGAGAGCCGACCCACGATCGACCGCGCCTGCAAGCCCATCAGCACGAAGGCCAGCACGTTGAGCACGAACACCGCCGATTCCCAGACCGAATAGGTGCTGACGCGGCGCCTCGCCGAAATGTGGCGAGGCGCGGTGCGCGCTATGGTGATGGCATAGACGACGATGGTGATGATGGCCGAGAGGCCGAGCTTGTCGGCAATGATCCAGACCGCGAAGGTTCCGGCGAACTGCACCACGGTGCTGCTTGCCGCATCCTCGATACGCGTCAGCGCGAGCAGCGACACTCGGCCGAACACATAGCCGGCGACGACGCTGCCGACCGTTGCAAGCAGTATGACGGGCACCGCGTCCTTGAGCATGACCGAGCCGATGGCCGCCGAGACCGATATCCGGTAGATCAGCAGCGCGGTGGCATCGTTGAGCAGGCTCTCGCCTTGAAGGATGGCTGTGATGCGGTGCGGCACCTTGAACTGGCCGAGCACGGCGCTTGCCGCGACCGCGTCGGGTGGGGCGACGATGGCGCCGAGCGCGATCGCCGCAGCGATCGGAAGGCCGGCCATCTTCCAGCCTACGAAGGCAACCACCACGGTGGTGAACACGACGGCGCCGAGCGCCAGAAGCAGCAGCGACAGCCGATAGCGCTTCAGGTCGCGCAGCGAGGTGTCATAGGCGGCGTCGAGCAGCACCGGCGCGATGAACAGCGCCAGCGCCAGTTCCGGATCGATCTCGATCGTTGGTGCGCCCGGCACGAAGGCCAGCGCAACGCCTGCAAGCGCCAGCAGCGACGGATAGGGAACCTCGAGCCGGCGCGACAGCGCCGTCAGCGCGACGGCGATCAGAAGCAGGACAAGGGTGAGCTCAAACAGGGCCATGGTTCATCGTAGCGATGGAACCAGGCGTTTGGCACTGCAAAAATGAATGGTGAATAGTAAATGGTGAATGGTCATCATCGGAAGATTTCGAGCACGTAAAGTGCCGATCGCCATTCACCATTTACTATTCACCATTCACTCTTCCCTAATGCAGGACCAGCATATCGCCGGATGAAAACGAGATATCCGCCTTGTCGCCGACGACCGGCGGCGGCGTCGTGGAATTGTTGAAGGTGTCGAGCGACACCGTGTTGCCGCCGATGCCGACGCGCACGCGGATGACCGAGCCGAGGAAGTGCACTTCGGCGATCTCCCCCGACAGGCTGGCGTCATGGCCGGGCTGCCGGCCCAGCGAGATTGCTTCCGGCCGCAGCGCGAGCGACAGCGTGTCACCGGACTTGGAGCCGTTGAGCTTGCCTTTGAGCGAGACTTCCTGGCTGTTGACCTGCACCTTGCCCGAGGCGGCGTCCGTGACCTTGCCCTCCAGCACGTTGAGCGTGCCGACGAAATTGGCGACGAACTTGGTTGCCGGCCGGTTGTAGATCTCGAACGGCGTGCCGACCTGTTCGGCCCTGCCGCCATACATCACCGCGATGCGGTCTGAGATCGACAGCGCCTCTTCCTGGTCATGTGTGACGAAGATGGTGGTGATGCCGAGCTTCTTCTGGATCGAACGGATTTCCTCGCGCAGCGACACACGCACCTTGGCGTCGAGCGCCGACAGCGGCTCGTCGAGCAGCAGCAACTTCGGCTTCGGCGCGATGGCGCGGGCCAATGCGATGCGCTGCTGCTGGCCGCCTGAAAGCTGGTAGGGATAGCGGTCGGCCATCTGCGGCAGCTTGATCATGTCGAGCATCTCGGCGACGCGCTTGTCTGCGTCCGGCTTCGACATGCCGGCCACCTTCAGGCCGAAGGCGATGTTCTGCGCCACCGTCAGGTTCGGGAACAACGCATAGGCCTGGAACACCATGCCGACATTGCGCTGATTGGGCTTCAGCCTTGTGATGTCCTTGCCGCCGACGACGATCTTGCCAGCCGAGGGCTCCTCGAAGCCGGCGACCATGCGCAGCACCGTCGTCTTGCCGCAGCCGGACGGCCCGAGGAAGGAAACGAATTCGCCGGGTTCGACGTCGAGGCTGAAATCCTGCACCACGGTGTTGGCGCCGTAGGACTTTCGCACATGCTGGATGGACAGGAATGGCTCGGCCATGGCTTTTCTCTCAGCTCAATTCGGTCGGTTCGCCGATTTCGGCGCGAAACGGGACAGGATCTGGATCAGCGACATGCAGCCCCAGGTGATGGCGAAGGCGATGATGGCAAGTGCCGCCGGCTCGTAGGCGCGGTTGGCGCCGATGTTCTGCAGATACGGCCCGAACGCCGGCCGGTTGAGCAGGCTGGCCATCGTGAACTCGCCGATAACGATCGCGAAGGTCAGGAAGGCGCCCGACAGCACCGCGATCAGCACATTGGGCAGAATAACCCGTGTGATGATCGTGGTCCAGCCGGCGCCGAGGATCTGCGCCGCTTCGGTCAGCGTCCTGACATCGATGGTGCGCAGGCCCGTATCGACGGCGCGGTACATGTAAGGCAGCGCCAGCGTCGCATAGCCGATGACCAGCAGGGCGCTGGCGCCCAGATCGCTGGACAAGAATGGCAGCGGCGAGTTCGAGCCGTACATCCTGATGTAGCCGAAGACGATGACGATGGCCGGGATAACCAGCGGCAACAGCGTGATGAACTCCACGATCGGCCTGAGCTGCGGCAGGCGCAGCCGGATCCAGTAGGCCGCCGGCACCACGATCAGCACGCCGAGTATGATCGTGCAGATCGCCGCCACCACCGAATACAGGAAGGTCGCCTGAAAGCGTGGATCGCCGAGCACGACCTGATAGGCGTCGAAGGAATGGACACCGCGCCGCATGCGCATCGAAAACTCGAATGTCGCCAGCAGCGGAATGAAGAAATAGGCGGTGCCGATTGCGAAGACGACCCAGGCCCAGAACTTGCCCGACTTCATTTCAGCCACCTCTCGGAGCGGGTCCGGAACCAGATGTAGAAGACATTCGCCAGCCCGGTGATGACGATCATGCCGAAGGCGATCGCGTAGCCGAGCTGCGGGTTGTGCAGCACGTCGCCATTGATCTGCGAGTAGAGCTTGATCGGAACGATGTTGAGCGTCGGGCCGGTGAACGCATAGGCTGTCGCGATAGCGCCGAAAGCGTTGGCGAACAGAAGGATGACGGTGCCGAGGAAGCTCGGAAACAGCACCGGGATCACCACCATGCGCCAGTACTGCCACTGCGTTGCGCCGAGCGTGGCCGCGGCCTCGTTCCACTCCTTCTTCAAACCGTCGATCGCCGGCACGATGATCACGATCATCAGCGGGATTTGGAAGAACAAGTAAACGACGACGAGACCCGAGCTGGTCAGGAAGTTGAAGCCCATCGCGTAGATGTTCAGATTGAATATGTCGCGCAGCAGCACGGTCACGATGCCGACGCGGCCCAGCGTCGCGATGAAGGCGAAGGCCAGCGGCAAGCCGGCAAAATTCGAGGCGACGCCCGAGAAGGTC
The DNA here is from genome assembly GCF_003997405.1 of Mesorhizobium sp. M2A.F.Ca.ET.042.01.1.1. NCBI lineage: Bacteria > Pseudomonadati > Pseudomonadota > Alphaproteobacteria > Hyphomicrobiales > Phyllobacteriaceae > Mesorhizobium > Mesorhizobium sp. M2A.F.Ca.ET.042.01.1.1. The sequence goes on along the minus strand of NZ_RZRX01000086.1, from coordinate 13,922 downwards.
AGGGTCGCGGAACGGACCCAGCTGGGCAATCCACCGCGCACGATGGCAATCGCCAGCGCCAGCCCGGCGAACGCGCCGATGATGGCCGACCAGAAGCTGATCTTGATTGAAACCCAGTAGGAATTGCTGATGGAGGGATCGCTCACCAGTTGCAGGATGTTGTCGAGGGTGAATTGACCGTCGCCTGTCTGGAACGCGCCGATGACAAGATAGATCGTCGGTAGGATCAGGAACATCAGGACGAAGACGAAGAAGGGCGCGACACCCACCCACTGCATCGGAAAGCGAAATGCGGTCGCCGCGGCTGGCGGTAGCGGTTTGCTGGCAATCGACTGATTTGAAAGCGAGAGATCGGTCATGCGCCCGGCACCGTCTTCGAGAGAACGCCGGGCGGCCGCTTGGCCGCCCGGTGCATTTCAAGTCTTACTTGACGTTGGCGCCGACGGTGGCGTCCCAGTTCTTGCTGATGACTTCCTTGGCCTTGGCCTGCTCATCGAGCGTCGGGAACACGGCAGAGGCATAGGACTCGGCCGGCGGCAGCTTGGCCAGCACGTCCGCCGGGATCTTGCCGTTCTTGGCGAGATCGTTGAAGCGGATCGGATGGCAGTAGCCCTTCAGCCAGCCGATCTGGCCTTCGTCGGAGTAGAGATACTCCAGCCACAGCTTGGCGGCGTTCGGATGCGGCGCAAAGGCGCTGATCGCCTGCACGTAGACGCCGGCGACGACGCCAGTCTTCGGCACGATGACGTCGACGGGCGGGTTGCCCTTCAACGTGTCGCGGCCGGCAAGCGCGTTGTAATCCCAGGTGATAAGGATCGGCGTCTGGCCCTGGGCCAGCGTCGCGGACTTGCCGACGACCGGAACGAAATTGCCGGCGGCGTTGAGCTTCTTGAAGAAGTCGAGACCGGCGGTGCCGGCGGCTTCGCCAGCGGCCGCACCCGTCGAGAGGCCGGCGGCATAGACGCCCTGGATCGCTTGGTTCGAAGCACGCGGATCACCGGCGAGCGCGACCGTGTTGGCGAATTCCGGCTTCTGCAGGTCGGCCCAATCGGCTGGCGATTCCTTGACCAGATCCTTGTTCACCTCGAAAGAAAGCACGCCGTAGTAGTCGCCAGTCCAGGCGCCATCGGCGTCCTTGGCGCTATCCGGGATCGAGTCCCAGGTCGATACCTTGTAGGGCATCAGAAGGCCGTCTTTCTTGGCGGTCGGACCGAAGGACAGGCCGACGTCGATGACGTCAGGCGCCTGCGGGCCTTTATTGTCTTTGTTGGCCTTGATCGCCTCGACCTCGTCGCCCGAGCCGGCGTCCGGGTTGAGTTCGTTGATGGTGATTTCCGGATACTTAGCCTTGAAAGCGTCGATCACTGCCCCATAGCCGCACCAGTCATGCGGAAGCGCGATGACAGTGAGCTGGCCTTCCGCCTTCGCGGCCTTGACGAGATCGTCCAGCGAATCCGCGGACGAAATCATCGTCGACGCAAAGAGCGCCGCGGCCGAGAGGGAAAGCACTTTCCCCGTGAACTTGAACATGTGTTCTCTCCGTTGAACTGGCGCGGTTAAGCGCCTGCGATGCGGGTATCGTTTTCGTGTGACAGCCAGATGAAGGCTTTTTGAAACCGGAGCCCCACAGCGAAAAAAGTTAACTCTTTTTAACGGACTGTAGCAATTAGCCCGCGCTTAATTTTCCGGCTAATGGTTAGCTGCCTTGATTTTGCCCCTCCTCCCTTTCCTCGAGTGTTCCCTTATTCAAATCCTCGGCATCGAGGCCGGCTCTCAGACGGAGCCGGCGATGGCGTTTTCGAGCAGCGTCAGCGCTGCTTTCTTGGTGAGCTTCACGGGGTTGCCGCCGGCGGTCGGATCGACCACCGCCATGTCGGCGATCAGGGTCTTGCGCTTCTTATCCATGTCGAGCCCCTTGATCAGGCCGGGGAGCGCGTGCGGCACCTTGAGCTCCTTGCGCAGCTTGATGATGGCCTTGGCGAAGCCGTCGAAGCCGCCCTTGATGCCGCAATAGGCGGCGAGCCGTGCGATGCGCTCCTCGATCGCCTCGCGGTTGAAGGCCAGCACATAGGGCATGAACACCGCATTGGTCATGCCGTGATGGGTGTCGTAGAGCGCGCCGATCGGATGTGACAGCGAATGGATGGCCCCCAACCCCTTCTGGAAAGCGGTGGCGCCCATGGCCGCCGCGCTCATCATATGGGCGCGCGCGACCAGATCCTTGCCGTTGGCGAAGGCCTTCGGCAGGTTCTCGAACACCAGTCGGATGCCTTCCACAGCGATGCCGTCAGCCATCGGATGATAGCCCGGCGCGCAATAGGCCTCCAGGCAGTGCGCCAGCGCGTCCATGCCGGTGCCGGCGGTGATGAAGGGCGGCATGCCGACCGACAGTTCCGGATCGGCAATGACGATCGCCGGCAGAAGCTTCGGATGGAAGATGACCTTCTTGGTGTGGGTCTCCTCATTGGTGATGACGCCGGCGCGGCCGACCTCGGATCCCGTGCCCGCCGTGGTCGGCACCGCGATGATCGGCGCAATCACGTCCGAATTGGCCCGGGTCCACCAGTCGCCGACATCCTCGAAATCCCAAACGGGCCGTGTCTGCCCGGCCTGGAAGGCGATGAGCTTGCCGAGGTCGAGCGCGGAGCCGCCGCCGAAGGCGATGACGCCGTCATGCTTGCCCTTCTTGAACACCGCGATGCCGGCGGTGAGATTGGACTCGACCGGGTTGGGCCTCACCTCCGAGAAGACGCCGTACGGGATCTTGGCATCGTCGAGGATCTTCAGCGTCGAGGCGACGACGGGCAGCTTCGCAAGGCCCGGATCGGTGACGAAGAGCGGCCGCTTGATGCCTGTCGCATTGAGCACATCGGGCAATTCCTTGATGCGCCCGGCGCCGAAGCGGACGGTGGTAGGGTAGTTCCATTTGGAGATCAGCTTGGACATTTTTTGTCTTTCGAAAGGTCAGATCGCTTCGCGCAGGTGATAGGATTTCGGCCGGGTCAGATTGTCGTAGCCGATGGCCGAGAGCGCCGCGCCCTTGCCGGTGTCCTTGACGCCGGTCCAGACCAGCGCCGGGTCGAGATAGTCGCAGCGGTTCATGAACACGGTGCCGGTCTCGACGCGGTCGCCGATGGCGATCGCGCGCTCGGTGTCGCGTGTCCAGATCGAGGCGGTCAGCCCATAGGGGCTGTCGTTCATCAGCGCGATCGCCTCCTCGTCGTTGCGCACCTTCATGATGCCGACGATCGGCCCAAAACTTTCCTCGCGCATGACGCTCATCTGGTGGTCGACTTCTGTCAGCACTTCCGGCGCCAGATAGGGCGAGCCCGCCCTGTCGTTCTCGACCTTCATGTTGATATGCGCGGTCGCGCCTTTGCGTAGCGCCTCGGCCTTCTGCTCGCGGATCAGGTCGGCGAAGCGCGCCTGCGCCATCGGGCCCATCGTGGTCGCCTGTTCCAGCGGATTGCCGACGACATAGTTCTTCGTCTCGGCGACGAAACCTTCGACGAACTCGTCATAGACCTTCTCGTGCACATAGACGCGCTCGATGCCGCAACAGCACTGGCCGGAATTGTAGAAGGCGCCGTCGACAAGATTGGCGACCGCATGGTCCAGCTTGGCGTCGGGCAGCACATAGGCCGGGTCCTTGCCGCCGAGCTCGAGGCCGAGCGTCATGAAGGTGCCGGCCGCCGCCGTCTCGATGGCGCGGCCGCCGCCGACCGATCCGGTGAAGTTGACATGGTCGATCTTGCCGGAGCCGAGCAGCTTCTCGGTCTGGGCATGGTTCATGACGAGGTTCTGGAACAGCCCCTTGGGCAGCCCCGCTCTGTCGAAAGCCTGCTGGAAGCGTTCGCCGACGAGCAACGTCTGCGCCGCGTGCTTGAGGATGACGGCGCTGCCGGCCATCAGCGCCGGCACGATGGTGTTGACGGCCGTGAGATAGGGATAGTTCCAAGGCGCGATCACCAGCACGACGCCGAGCGGCACCTTCTTCACATAGCGCCGAAAACCCTCCTTCGGATTGGAAGCCATGACCGGCTTGAGTGCCTGTTCAGCGATCTCGACCATGTAGTTGGTGCGTTCCTTGACGCCGCCGAACTCACCGCCATAGCGCACCGGCCGCCCCATCTGCCAGGCGATTTCGGGCACGATCTCGTCGGTCATGGCGACCAGCGCCTCGAGCATCGCCAGCATGTATTTGCCGCGCTCGACGACCGGCGTCTCGGCCCATTTCTCCTGCGCCGCCCTGGCGCGCTCGACCGCCGCGTTGATCGCCTGGTCGCTCGCGACCGGCCGCTCGGCATAGATCGAGCCGTCGATGGGTGATTTCAGTTTTGCGGTTTCCAAGAAGACGTCTCCAGCTATCGAAAGGTAGGCATCAGCAGGCAAGGGCACGAACATGCCCCACCCTTGCATAATCCAGTATCGACTGATCGCGCGTCACGAGCGTCAAATCGAACGCCCGCGCGGTGGCAATCAATATCCGATCCGCAGGATCGCCGTTCAGCGATCCGGGCAGGAAAGATGATTCAATCAATAGTTCCGGCGAAAGAGCCTCGACCCTGATGCCCGGCGTGGCGATCACTTCCCCAAAAATGCTTGCCGGCGACTTTGCGGCCGCCAGTCGGCCCTTGGCGCTCAGCAGTCCCAATTCCCAAGCCGAAATGGGGGAAACCCGGATTTTCTCGTCAGCGGCCCCTGCGGTATTGATGGCAATCCTGGCTTCCGGCCTGATCGGTTCGTTCAACGCAATCCATATGATCGCGCAAGTGTCGAGCAGCAGCCTGTGTGTCACGGCAGTGCGTCCGGCTCCAAAGCCGGTTTGGTGTAATCATACCCCTGGCGAAGCGTAACCTTGCCTGTCCATATGCCGAAGAGCGGATGATCCACATCCCCTGGCGCATGTGATGGCTTCCCTTCCTGCGGATGTTCGTAGCTTGCCTGCGTCGATTCCGCCATTCCCGGGCGGCCCTTGTCCGCAGTGGCCATATTCGGCTTTCGATAGCCCTCGGGCCATCCCTCCAGATTGAAGTCCACCCGTTCGTTCGCGAGATCGATGCGAGACGCCCGATAATTTGCGCGCAGCCAGGCGCGCGCCTGGCTGTGGCCGCTCGGGCTGTTCGCCCACCATTCCTCGCGCTGTCGCGCCGACGGCGGCAAGCTGCCACCTATTATTTGCTCGATCTCGTCGAAGCTCATCGACAAATGTCCTTGGCCCGAGAACAGCAGATGCTCGAACAGCGGATGATATTTGGTTCCTTCGGTCATCTCATGAATCTAGTTCGGTTCACATTTTCGGTCAAGTTAGCCATAGTATATTACTATCTTCTAGTACCTCTCGAATCCTCTGTGCAGTTCCCAATCCGTAATGCGGCGGTCGTATTCGAATTGCTCCCAGCGGGCGGTGTGCACATAGTGCTCGATCACCTCCTCGCCGAAGGCCTGCTTCAGCATCTTCGACTTGGCCAGCGTCTCGGTCGCGTCGCGCAGCGTCTTCGGGATCTCAGGCAGGCGCGACGCCTGGTAGGCGTCGCCAACGAAAGGCTTCTGCAGCTCCAGCTTCTCGTCGATGCCGGCGAGGCCCGACGCGATCAGCGCCGCGAAGGCGAGATAGGGATTGAGGTCGGCGCCGCCGATGCGGCATTCCATGCGGATGCCTTTGGTGCCCTCGCCGCAGAGCCGGAAGCCGGCGGTGCGGTTGTCCTCGCTCCACATGATCTTGGTCGGCGCGAAGGTGCCGGCCTGGAAGCGCTTGTAGGAGTTGATGTAGGGCGCCAGGAACCAGGTGAACTCCTTGGCGTATTTGAGCTGGCCGGCCGCCCATTGCTGGCCGAGGCTCGACAGCGTCCACTCGGCCTTCTTGTCGAAGAATAGCGGCGTCTTGCCGTCAGCGCTCCACAGCGAATTGTGGATGTGGCTGGAATTGCCGGCGAGCCCGTAATTGTACTTGGCCATGAAGGAGATGGCCTTGCCTTCGGAATCGGCGATCTCCTTGGCGCCGTTCTTCAGGATGACGTGGCGGTCGGCCATCTCGAGCGCCTCGGCATAGCGCACATTGATCTCTTCCTGGCCGGGGCCCCACTCGCCCTTGGAGTTCTCGATCGGGATGCCGGCGGCCTCCATCTCGTTGCGAAGCCGGCGCATGACGCCTTCTTCCTTGCTGGTGATGCCGATCTGGTAGTCGCCGATATAGGGCGAAGCGCTGTCGAGCCCCTGCCAGTGCTTCTTGCGGGCGGTCTCGTAAGTTTCGCTGAACAGGTAGAATTCGAGCTCCGAGGCGAAATAGCCGATATAGCCGCGCTCCTGCAGGCGCTTGACCTGCTTCTTCAAGATCGCGCGGGGCGAGTGCCCGAGATCCTCATGCGTGTGATGGTCGAGCACGTCGCAGATGACCAGCGCCGTCTTCTCCAGCCACGGAATGCGCCGCAGCGTCGACAGGTCCGGCTTCATGACGAAGTCGCCATAGCCCTTCGACCAGCTCGCCGCCTTGTAGCCCGGCACCGGCTCCATATCGATGTCGCAGGCGAGCAGATAGTTGCAGCCATGCGTCTCGCCATGCGCGGAATCGACGAAATACTGAGCCAGGAAGCGTTTTCCCGAGAGCCGGCCCTGCATATCGACGATGCAGGCCAGCACCGTGTCGATCTCGCCGTCCGAGACCGCCTTCTTCAACTGATCGAACGAGAAATTCCCGGCCATTCCTTTGGCGCTCCAGTGCTGTCGATTTGAAAGGGAAAAAACGAGACCATGGCCGGCACTGCGCCGGCCATGGTCATGAAGCGAAGGTCAGTTGCCGGTCTCGCCGACCGCCTGCTCGGCCGCCTTGATCGCCGCCTGGCGCGCCGCGATCTGCTCACCGATCGGCGGACCCTGGAAGCGGCGGTTCTCGAAGCCGAACCAGAGCACGGCGGTCAAGATGATGAAGCCGATGGTGATGTAGAGCACCTTGTCGTTTGGCGGTTGAACCGCGATGTAGAAGATGATCGCCATGCCGACGACCGACAGGATGCAAAACAGCTTGAAGAGGCCACCGCCGAGGTTCCACGGGCCGGGTTTTGGCCATTTCGCCGTCCCGAAGGCGAGCATGCCGAGCACGATCGGAATAGTGAACGACAGGAACAGGAAGACCAGCGTCGAATTGACGACGATGGTGTAGATGTTCGTGCCGCCGATCGAGATGAACTGGGCAAGGAAGACGTAGATGATTTCGAGGATCGCCGCGGTCCAGATCGCGTTCACCGGCGTGCGCCAGCTTGGGCTGACCTTGGCGAGCCCGGCCGACCCGACCGGCATGCCGCCGTCACGCGAGAAGGCGAACAGCATGCGCGAGGCCGAGGTCACCGTGGCGAGGCCGCAGAGGAATTGCGAGATCAGGATTGCCAGATAGAGAAGCTCCTTGAGCCATACGGGCAGGATCGCGTCCATGGTCGAGAAGAAGACGCTCCAGCCCTGCTTGGCGCCGGCAGCCAGGTCCGGGATCGCCAAAGTGATCGCGCAGACCATCGCCCAACCGATAAGCGACGACCAAAGCACCGACGAAATGATTGCCCTTGGCACGGAATGCGCTGCCTTCAGCGTTTCTTCCGAAGTATGCGCCGACGCGTCATAGCCAGTGATGGTGTAGACCGGCAGCAGCAGGCAGAGCAGGAAGAGATAGGTCATGGAATCCGACTGCGGGAAAACCCCGCCGCCCGCGTCGCCCGAGTAGTTGGTGAACGTCCAGAGCCTGGTAACGTCGATTGCCGGGGCAAACACCAGGCAGGCGACGATCAGCACCGCCGTTGCGCCAAGGATCAGGAAGCCGGAAGCGTCGGTCAGCATGGCGGTCAGCTTGATGCCGAAATGATTGCAGAGCGCCTGGATGACCGTGATGATGGCGACAAATCCGACGACCTCGCCTGCCGTGCCGGTCAGCCCGAACCAGCTACCGAACGTTCCGACGAAGAAGAAGGCGGTGCCGATGTTGATGGCGCCCAGCACGGTGATCAGGCCGAGCAGGTTGAGCCAGGCGGTGAGCCAGCCGGTGAACCGGTTGCCGAGGATAGAGGCCCAATGATAGAGGCCGCCCGCTGTCGGGAACGCCGAGGCGATCTGCGCCATGGCGAGGGCGAAGAACCCGGAAACGGCACAGCCGACGATCCAGCCTATGCCCGCGCCGGCGCCGCCTATCGAAGACGTCGCCTGGGCGAAGGAGTTGATGCCGCCTGAAAGGATGCAGATGATCGAGAAAGAGATCGCGAAGTTCGAGAAGCGGCTCATGCTTCGCGACAATTCCTGGGCATAGCCCATTCCGTGGAGGACCTTTAAGTCCTCGTGCTTGTCGTGTTCCGTATAGTCTTGCGCTGACATTTTAGTCCCCTGTTGGTTCTTAGCTGGCCGACTGTACTGACTTTCCCATTGCGCGTTGTCGGGAGCCCCTGGCCTCCTCGGGCTCCAGATTCGAGAATATGCCTGTGAGCAGATCCGCCCATTTCCGCTGCCCGGTCTCGCCGGCGATTTCGTCGTTGCGGATTTCGATCATCGCGCAGGCAAGGCCGCGCGAGCGCGCATGCCGCTCCAGCGTGAAGTAGACGCGGTCGGCTGGCGAATAGGGTTCGTTGACGCCGACGGTGACGCCCGAAAGCCGCTGCAGCGCCGATATCAGCGGCGCCGCCAGCCTGCGGTCGTCATCATGGATGATGCCGATATGCCAGGGCCGGCTCTTGCCCTTGTAGACCGGCGTGAAGGAGTGCACCGAGACCAGCCGCGTCTCCTGTCCACGCGTCAGCCGCCGGTCGACGATCCCGGAGATGGCGTCATGAAACGGGCGCCAGGCAAGGTCGACCCGCGCGGCGCGCTGCTTATCGGACAGGCCGGAATTTCCCGGAATGACTGTCGTCTCGCTGACCGGCGGCACGAGGTCGGGCGCGTCGAGCGGCCGGTTGCAGTCGATGACGAGGCGCGACACACGGGTCTCGACCAAAGTGGCGTCGAGCGCCTCGGCCATGCGGCTGGCGACGGGCAGCGCGCCGGGATCCCAGGCGATGTGGCGGGAAAGGTCTTCAAGGGGCAGCCCCAGCGTGCCGAATTCGGCGGGCAGGAAGTTCGAGGCGTGGTCGCAGGTGAAGACGAAGGGGCTCGAGCCGTCAAGGTTGGTCACCCTTACGGTCTCCGACGGTGCAAGGCTGGCGGGCCGTGCTTTCTCCATACTGCCGTCCCCTCGGGAGCGATGTATCTTATGTTACGTATTTTGCCTCATTGCGTCCCGATGAATGATTTCATACAGTTTGGCCGGCTTTGTCAAACGCGAATTCGGGAAAACGGCGGCGGCGGGGTCAACGGGTGGGGGAAAACCATGATTTCCAGCATTGCCGAACTGATCTCCGACCGCATCGGCGCGATGCCGGCCGGCGAGCGCCGCGCCGCCCAGACGCTGATTGCCAACTATCCTTTGACCGGGCTGAAGACCGTCGCCGAATTCTCGGCCGCGGCCGGCGTCTCCTCGCCGACGATCCTGCGTTTCGTCGCCAGGCTGGGTTTCCAGAACTACCCCGAATTCCAGTCGGCATTGCAGGATGAGCTGGCCGCGCAATTGCAGTCGCCTGCCTCGCGCACGCTCAATCCGGGCTCGGCCGGCGGCGCCGTCTCGCCGATGCTGGAGGCGACGCTCGACAATTTGCGCGAGACTTTCCGCCACCTCACCGACAAACAGCTGGCCGACATCGCGGCGCGGCTTGCCGAGCGGCGCGGCAAGACCTTCCTCATCGGCGGCCGCTTCACCGATCCGCTGGCGCGCTACATGGCCGCCCATCTCGCCATCATCCAGCCGGATGTCTATCACCTCGCCGGCCAGGAGAGCATCTGGCGCGACCGCCTGATCGACATGGGCAAGCGCGACGTCCTGGTGATCTTCGACATCCGGCGCTACCAGGAAAGCCTCGTCCGCTTCGCCGAAAAGGCGCATCACCGCGGCGTGCAGATCATCCTCTTTACCGACCAATGGCTGTCGCCGATCGCCCGCTTCGCCCGCCATGTGATCGCCGGACGCACTGCCGTGCCTTCGGCCTGGGATTCGTCCGCCGCTCTGTTCGTGGTCGCCGAAACCCTGATCGGCGCCGTGACGAGGCAATTGGAAGCCGCCGGCGCCAAGCGCATCCGCGATCTGGAGAGCTTGCGCTAGCGCGTCGGGCCTGAACGGCCTCAGTGCTTCAGCTTGTTGTTTCTATGCATGTCGTGGTCCAAAACCGCTACGCACTTTTGGGCGACATGCATTAGGCCTTCACGAAAGTGCGGCAGGGATCGGAACCGCGTCGGCGCGAGCAGATTGTGGATCAGGTCCTGATATCGAGCCGGCCGAATAACGAAACTGCCTCGGCTTATCTCAACAGCCGGCCCTCGATCGACCAGCGCGCCGCCAAAAAGTTCACCACGGCCGCCACCGCGACGCCGATGATCTTGGCCGGCCACACGCCGATGGCTCCTGCCAGCGCCGCGATCGAGAGACTGGAAACACCAAGCGAAATCAGTGCGCCCAGCGAGACGAAGCGCAGGAAGGAATGGTGCAGTTGGATGTCCGGGTCCCGCTCGAACGACCAGAACCGGTTCGCCACGAAGGAAAAGAGGACCGCCACGAACCAGGCGCCGACATTGGCGGCCAAAGCCGGCGCCGCGAGCTTGAGCAGCAGGTAGAATGCGCTGAGGTCGATGCCGGTGTTGACCAGTCCGACAAGAGCGAAGCGGACGATCTTGTTGCCGGTCGAACGCTGCGGCTGGCCGGCATTGCTCATGCGCCGCCATCCATGACGCGGGTTCCGGCCTTGTCGAGGGTGGCGCCGAGATCCTGCGAGGAAAGGAACGCGTACTCAACCTCGCGCACGGCCTGCATCGGGTCTCGCGCGCGCAAAATGTCATCGACATGGCCCGGATGGCACATGAACACCCCTTGTTCGGGCAAGGTCTTGATCGCGGCGCGCAGCGTTGAAGCGAACCTCTCCGGCTGCCGCCAATCATAGATCCCGGAAAGCGGCGTCAAGACGCTAAAGCCGGCCCGGCGCATCGCTCCGTTGAACCCTGCGGCCAGAGCGGCGACCGCCGCGATCTTCGCCGCCGCAGCATCCATGCCCGCAAGTCCCGGCGCCCCTCGCAGGGCCGGCTTGTGCGCGCTTGCCCCGAACCGCGCGAGCAGCCAATTCCGCACCACGGGAAGAAAATGCACATGCTGGTGTCCGTCGATATAGTCGGGCGGGCCGTCGAGCGCTTCGACGAAGCGGTCGTACTGGGCGTCGAGCTCGGCATGAACGTCCGGCTCGTCGATACGCCCGCGCCGCACCGGCAGCGCGAGGGACGCGAGCCCGGGAAGCTTCCCTTTCGGCGCCAGGCTGGACTGGCCAGTCGCGGCGGCCTGATCGGTGAGGGTCAGATGCAGCCCGACGGCAGCCCGACGGCGGAACGGCCGGATGCGCGCCGCCGCCTCTTCCCATTCGGGAAAACCGGTCATACATCCTGTTCCGGTCAGGCGGCCACGCTCGATCAGGTCGAGGATCGCGCTCGAGACTCCCGGCGCCAGCCCGTAATCGTCGGCGATCAGGCGGACCAACCTGGTCATCTGTCGGGAGCAACCTGCTCGGCGGCATTGCCATGCAGCACGTCGCGCACGATGTAGACGGGCCGGTCCTTGCTTTCGCTGAGCGTGACCCAGACATATTCGCCGATCAGGCCGAGCAGCGCCAGGTTGAGGCCGCCCAGCAACACGACGGCGACCATGATGCTTGGATAGCCGGGCACGGCGATGCCGTAAAACAGCACCTCGAAGAGCACTTTCACGCCATAGGCGAGACCGGCAAATGCCGCCAGCAATCCGATAAGGCTGATGATGCGCAGCGGGATCACGGAAAACGAGGTGAACCCCTCGAGCGAGAACGCGATCAGGTTGAACCGGCTCCATTTCGATGTGCCGCTGGCGCGGCTTTCCGGCGAATAAAGCACCGCCTTCTGGCGAAAGCCCGCCCAGGCGAACAGGCCCTTGTTGAAACGACGCTTGTCGCGCACGCTGGTCAGGGCCCGCGCCACGGCGCCGCGCATGACGCGGAAGTCCCCGGCATTTTCGGGGATATCGAAGCGCTGGCTGCTGTTGATCAGCTTGTAGAAAAGCCGCGCCAGCTGGCTGCGCCGCCAACTGCCCTCCCGCCGGTCGTTCTGCGCAAAGACGACATCGATCTCCGGGTTGTCGACCAGCTCGCCGATCATTTTCAGGCTGATGTCCATGGAATGTTGCAGGTCGGAGTCCATGATCAGGACCATGTCGGCGCGGGAATGGTCGAGCCCGGCGAGCACCGCGGCTTCCTTGCCGAAATTGCGGCTGAGCCGCACGATCTCCCAGGAACCGGACAGCGCCGCCGCGAATGTTTCGGCGCTGCCGTCATGGCTGCCGTCATCGACGAGGATCTTGCGCACCGTCATGCCGAAGCGCTCCGCCACGGCCGCCTCGAGTCTGTCGAGCAGCCCGACGAAGGCAATCGCGGATTCGGCCTCATTGAAGAACGGCGCGATGACGTCGAGCCTCTCAGCCATGCGCGACGGCTCCCGCGGCTGGCGCCTTCTGTCTGTCTTGCGTCCAGAGCCAGCCGATGAGCACGCAGGCAATTATGCTGACGCTGAGCGGTCGGAACCACAGATGGAAAAGGTCGTGCAGTCGCAGATCGACACTGGTCAGCCCCGTGACCAAGAGGAGCGTTGCCAGGAACCAGCGTATGGCACCGGCTCCCTTTTCCCGCCAAAGCAAGGCGATGGAGAGACCGGCGGGCACTGCCACCATGGCATAGGTGTTCTGCTCGACACGCGGATTGAAGACGCACATGTAGAATGCCGCGGCGAGGAAGATGGCGAGTCCGCTGAGGTTGGAGTCCAGCCTGCGATCGAACTGGAGCACCAGCCAAAGTGTAAGCAAACCGGCGACGACGCGCACGATCGTCGCCACGGATTCAGGGATCGGCATCCCAAACCGCGTGAAAGGCGCCGTGAAGTCCGCCGGGACGAAGGGCCCGGTCGGGTCGACCGTCATCGAAGTCAGCAGCCGGAAGAAATCGTGATATTGCGCGTTGATATAGTCGGTCGACGCAAAGCCATAGGGGATGACGAGCACGACGAGGACTGCCAGCGCCAGCGCCGGTATCAGCCTGGGACGCAGCGCTCCCGCCAGCAGCAGCATGATGATCGCGGTCGGCTTGGCGACGATCGCAAACATGGCCCAGAAGAAGCATTCGGCGCGGCGCCCCTCGAGTGCCGAAAGCGTCAGAAACCAGCAGGCCCCGGTAAGCAGGATCGTCGCCTGGCCATTGCGAAGCGCTGCCAGCGAAACCGGCAGGGCGAGGAAGAGACCGAAAGACAGGAGCCATGTCTGCTCCTCGCCGCCCACCTTGCGGACCTGGCGCATCGCGGCAAAGGTCAGCACCCCGAAGCCCAGCATGTGCCACAAAACATTGCCCAGATACGGCCCGAACTTCAGCAGCGGAACATAGAGGACGGCGAAGGCGGGAGCATATAGGTACCCCATGGCGACTTCGACCTGATACAGCGGTTCTCCGGCGAGAAAAGCTTCACTGCCGTGTCTATAGATATGGACCACGGAACGCGCGTCGGGCGACCACAGCGCCAGGCCAAGCACAATCAGAAACGCCCCGACCCAAAGCCAAAACCCCAAACGGTCGAAAACCGGCTTGGTTACCATCATAGCGCACCCCGCATTCCGACCAGAACGGCTTTCCCATCGCCGTTTGGCCTCAAGCGCCGGCCAGATATCACATCGAAATGAAATAGAACATCCGAGCGTGACCGTTGCCAGCGCGTGGCAACGGAAGGCGAAACAGCGGCGGTTTTCCGCCGCTCTCTTGCCGATCACAGCTTTGTGTTCAAATCGGCGCCCGGCAGCTCAGGGCCTGATG
>NZ_RZRX01000085.1:0-23812 GCF_003997405.1 Mesorhizobium sp. M2A.F.Ca.ET.042.01.1.1 | reverse complement strand
GCGAAAGCACGACCCATATCGCCGCTGGCCTGCTGCTGCCGGTATGGAAACGCCTGCCGAACGAGTCGACCCGCGTCTATCGGCTCCAGACTGACGATGGCGAGCGTATCATCGGTCGCCGCGTCTCGCCGGCCTGGGCCGCGAATGCGGCATCGACCGACGCGGCCAGCCTCGGCGCCGACGATGCCTATGCCGCGCTCATCGACGGGCGGACGATCCTCGACCTGACCGAGGGACTTCAGCTTCGCCGCGCGCGCGTCATGGGCGCGAACCGGATCGAGCTGACCGGCTTCACCGAGAACATGCGCGACCGCCTTCGCGCCTATGGCCTGTTCACCGAGATTATCTCGTGGTCGCTGCGGTTCTTCGTGCCGATCGACACCACGGGACCGGCAGTGCTCGGCAAGCTGCTCGACACCTATCCGGCGGTCCGCATCGGCGAGCGAGAGGCTGCGTGATGGCCCGCCGCGATGCTTCCGATCTCGCACACCGCCTCGGCCGACAGGCCGAGGCGGTGTGCGAACGCTATCTCAGCGCCGGCCGTCGACAGGGCAATTATTGGCAAGTTGGCGATGTTCGCAACACGCCCGGCCAATCCATGTTTGTGCGGCTGAAGGAGAGCACCAAAGGCCCTGCTGGCAAATGGACCGACGCGGCGACCGGCGAACATGGTGATCTGCTCGACGTCATCCGTGAATCGCTCGGTCTCATCGACTTTGCCGACGTCGCCGAAGAGGCCCGACAGTTTCTCAGCCTGCCGCATCCCGATCCCGAACCGCAACCGAAACAGCCCGGTCGCACGCCAGCACCATCGGGGTCGGCCGAGGCAGCACGCCGGCTGGTTGCTATGTGTCAGCCGATCGGCGGCACGCTCGTAGAAGCGTATTTGCGCGGACGCGGCATTTCGGCTTTGCACGGATGCGGAAACCTGCGTTTCCATCCTCGCTGCTATTATCGGCCCGACGAGCACAGCCCGACCGAGACATGGCCGGCAATGATCGGCGTCGTCACCGATCTTTCCGACAGAACCACCGGCGCGCATCGGACCTGGCTCGCCCCGGACGGCTCCGGCAAGGCGCCGATCGACATTCAGCGCAAAGCGATGGGCGACCTTCTTGGGCACGCGGTCCGCTTCGGGCTCTCCGGCGACGTGTTGGCGGCAGGCGAAGGCATCGAAAGCGTGCTCTCCGCCCGTGAGGTCATGCCCGGCATGGCGGCGGCGGCGGCACTCTCCGCGGCTCACCTCGCTGCCATCGACTTCCACGACGCGCTGCGCCGGCTCTATGTCATCAGCGACAATGATCGCGCCGGGGATGGTGCGCGGAACACGCTTATCGAACGGGCGAACGCGGTCGGGATCGAGGCGATTGCCCTGTCCCCCTCGCTCGGGGACTTCAACGAGGATCTCCGCACATTCGGCCGTGATGCGCTGATGGCGCATATCCGGGTGCAGCTCGCACCGCAGGATGTCGCCCGCTTCATGCTGCTGGCGGCGTAGATCACGGGCTGAACGGTGGCGGCGTTCGCGCCGCCATCATGCACGCATGGATGCTCGATCCTTTGGAGAGGACCGCGCCTTGGCCTTGGAGAGGGCGATCGGCCCACATGCGGTTCGGACAGGCAATGCCTGCGGCCTGCTATTTTCCGGCGCGGCCTATCGGCCGCTTTCCATCGCGAACCAAAATAGCCGGCCTCCGGCATCCTCCGCTGTCGCTCCGGCCCGGCGCTTGGCGCCAGGTGCAGTCCGCTCCGCCTGTGGGCTCCGTCGCCATGAAGGCCGCGACGGTCGCGGTCCAGCCAAAGGAACAAACCATGCGCGAGCACGACGACTACGAACCCCACCATGAATCGTCATCCACGGATCACGTCCTCAACGAATTGCAGCTCCATGGCTACCGCCCCTTCGCCGACGAGCCCGACCAGCGTCTCTTGCCCAACGGCAATCAGGTCGCAGGCGCTGTCGCGGACATCTTCGACGCCCTGATCTCCACCCTGGAGGACACCCGCCTCGAACCCGACCTCGACGATCTCCTCTGGTCGACCGTCAACATCTTCCACCGCGCCGCCGAGCGGATCGCCCGCGAACTCGACGACAACGAGCAGGCGCAGAAGCGCTCGCAGCGGCAGCAGGACGGCAG
This sequence comes from Mesorhizobium sp. M2A.F.Ca.ET.042.01.1.1, assembly GCF_003997405.1. Classification (NCBI taxonomy): domain Bacteria; kingdom Pseudomonadati; phylum Pseudomonadota; class Alphaproteobacteria; order Hyphomicrobiales; family Phyllobacteriaceae; genus Mesorhizobium; species Mesorhizobium sp. M2A.F.Ca.ET.042.01.1.1. The sequence continues at coordinate 21,674 of NZ_RZRX01000085.1, read as the reverse complement.
CGAGGTGAAATCTGTCGAACTCGAGCGCCAGATCGCCGAGGGCAAGACGCTCATCGAACGGCAGAACGCCTTCGAGCTGATGCGCGACCAGGCCACCGAACACTACGAGCGCCAGATCGGCAAACCGTGGCTTCCTCGCACCGGCTCAAGGGTCAATCACCGCAACCTGACCTCGGCGATGATCGACAGCCGTGACTTCCTCACGGCCAAGAAGCGAGCCGAGCAGGAAGTGCTCCTTCCTCCGGGACCCAAGATCGTCGTCACCGGCGGACTGGATTTCAACGACCATCGGTTGATCTGGGCCAAGCTCGATCAGGTCCATCAGAAGCACCCGGACATGGTGCTGGTTCACGGCAAATCCCCGAAGGGCGCCGAAAATATCGCTTCGCTCTGGGCGAAGAATCGCAACGTCCCGCAGATCGGCTTCGCACCCGACTGGACCAAACATGGCCGGGCCGCACCCTTCAAGCGCAACGACGAGATGCTCGACATCGTGCCGAAGGGCGTCATGCACTTCCCCGGAACCGGCATCAACGACAACCTCGCCGACAAGGCGAAGAAGCTTGGCATCCCGGTCTGGAAATTCGGCGGCGCGTAGGCGCTGCCGAATTTTGTCCTGCAAATCTTCCGGAACCACTAGCCGTCAATAGAGGGCGATCGATATTGTTGCGTTTTCTTGATGCCAAAGGTCCGAACACCACCAGAGCCTCATGGCCCGGAGCAGATTATGCCGACAAGCGGTCCAAGTATTACCGATATAAAGCTTCTATTTGCGAAATCCGGCAATCGTTGTGCTTTTCCAAAGTGCAAAGCGCCGATGGCGCTCGATAACACGCTCGTCGGTGAGGTTTGCCATATCAAAGGAGCTCGGCCGGGAAGCGCTCGTTACAATTCAGCGCAGTCGGCCACCGAGCGCCATCACCGAGACAACTTGATCTTGATGTGTCCAACCCACCATACGGTGATTGATGACGATGAAATTTCGTATCCAGTCGAACGTCTTCTGCTGATCAAGCAGGACCACGAGGCTAACGCGACGACGGTCCCCGAGGAAGAGGTTGCCCGGATCGCAATCTCCCTCCAGCAAAACGTCTCGACCGTCGGGCAGGCCGGTGGTCTCTCGGCCCATACAGTGCATGCCAACAGCATCACGGTCCAAGCCGGCGAGGCCGGTAACGGTCTGCTTAACCAGCGCCAAATTCAGGCCGTGGAAAACCTGTGGCAAATCCTGCGAAGGTTATCTGCTGAATTCAGCTCGGTCGTTTTTGTCGACACGATCCTTCTTCCGAAGGAGATGGACTCCTATTTCATAGGCGCGGATGACCATCCAATGATGGATACCATCCTCGAATTTCGAGATATGCGTGCTGCTGTGAAAAAAATTTCGGCGGCAGGTGGTGATAACGCAACTACGGAAAGGCCATTTGTCAGCCAAAGGCTTTGGTCCATCTACTTCGTTATCCAGGCTTTGTATGGACGTTCAGCGCTCATGCTCACGAATTCATTCAAGCAAGAGCGATATGTCGATTGGCGGAGCGACAGCGGGTGTGATCAGTTGCTTCGCGCGGTGCTCCCGGCCCACGTTGTTGAGCACGTCAAGACACTCCAGGTATCCGGACTTCGTTCGGCGATGGACTATCTCGAGGACCAGTTCTTGACAGAAGCAGGAACGCGCAAAGCCCACTCAGCCTGACCACGGGCGAGCGGGATCGTTTGCGCGCAACCACGAAAAGCTCCGCGTCCTTCTCCGGAGTTTGATGGCGCGTGAGCGCCATCGTCGCTATCTGACAAGCCGCGCCGCCTTCGCACCGGTCAGCATCGACAGAATGAATTGCGCTGCGCGATAGATGCGCTGCGCCTTCTCATCATTTGAAATCAGGCCATCAAAGAACGTCGCATAGGTTGCGAAGATTACGTCGACGACGTCGTTTCGCATTCGATCCGGCCGCGCGCCGTTGGCGCCGCCCCGAGCAATCCAATCCAACGACCACACAAATGTCACGACCGAGTGTCGGAACAGGAATGTGTTCTGAAGCTCATCCACCGACCGGATTCGAGCTGGCGGACTGGGGTGGTTGGGTATCGTGTAGAACGTCAGATCGATGATGAACTTCATTGATTTCTCAATGAGCGTCTGCGGAAACGGCTCATCCAGCCGAATCGCCTTCAGTTCTTCGGGGCTGAATGTCTTCCGAAGCTCCTTGATGGCGCCCGGCAGGATCGGCGCGCTTGCGAGAATGCGATCCATCTGATCGTTGGCGACACGACCGCTCTCAAGGAGTTGCGCCTGAAAATAGGTGTCTCCGTCGCGGGCGGCCTGCAGCCGTTTGCAAAACGTCGGGAACTCTCGCGTCTGCCGTTCGTCTATCATCCGGCGCCGCAGACCTTGACTACGCCCAAGGAGAGCGCAAATCCGGCCTGTCGGTTTCAACACGATCATCTGCCTGGGAAATTCGCTGGCGATCTCCATTGAGCGGTAAATTGATGTGAGTGTATTTCCCTTATATGCTTCCATGGAAGCATAATCGTTAAGCACCGCAAAGTTGCTTCGGGAGGCGCTGAGATACGATCGCAGCAAGTCAGTTTGCATTGCGTTGCTGTCAACGACCTTCCGGTTCATTTTCTCCGTCGTACCTCGTGTGCGATTCCGATCTTTCGACCTGTTACTTATCGACGGCAGCTGAGGGCGGTCAATCGCACGACCGCAGGCGAATAGGGTTTCCAGGCGATGTGCGTCGGAATGCCAACCCTCCCCCGACCTCGGTTCGAGTTGGACCCATCCCCCGCTTCATGTCGCCAATCCTTGGTTCAGCCGATGGCCTGTCGCCATCAACCCCTAAAGGGTCGGACTACGCATAGCGTGCCGCCGCGCCGGCTGCGCCAGCGCGGTGATTGCGGCCATCGGCCGAACACATCGGGCGCCTGTCAGCGGGGGATGGACCTCCGCTCAATCAGGAGCCGGATCGATGTCCCTCGCCGATGCAAACGCCTTCGCCTTCAGCCTAGCCGCCAGCCTCATGGTCGCCGTCGTGATCTTCCGCGCGGGCGACGGCTCGCTCTCGGTCACTCCTGCCGACGAATACGACGGCGACCTCTTGGAGATCGTCCATGAAATCGACCCTCATGCCGCATGAAATGGCGCACCACGACCGGCGGAGCGGTGAATGCCGCTCCCCTTCCCGCCTCGTTTTCGCTAAAGTGCAGGCCGCGCCGCGGTGGTGGTGGAAGGCGCAACCCTCTGATCTTTTCTCACGGAGACAACCACCATGATTATTCTCGCCATCATCGGCTCGATCACGGCCATCATTGCACTTTGCTGGCTGATGTTCTCGCTCGCGATATTCGCTCTACCCGCCTTCATCGGCGTGAATGCCGGCCTTTGGGCGCACGCCAGCGGAGCCGGCATTGTCGGCGGCACCGTCGTCGGTCTGCTCACAGCCTGCGCAACCTTCGGTGCAGGCCATCTGCTTCTCGCTTTTTTTCGGCCGATCTGGGCAAAGCTGCTGATCGCCTTCGCGTTCATGACGCCAGCGGCCATCGCAGGCTATGCCGCGACCCATGGCATCGTGAAACACCTGATGCCCTCGGACGGCTGGCAGATTACATTCTCATGCGTCGGGGCGATCGCCATCAGCATCACCGCCCTCACGCGTCTCATCGGTATGACCGCAGCCGATGGCACGGATCAACGGGCCACGCGCGGCGCATGAAGGCCGCCATATAACATAGTGTCTTTCGAACCGCGTTCTGCCTCCCCTCGCGCCTCAGATTTAGGCCAAGCCCGGTATGACCGAAGAAGGCCAGCTCCACATACCCGCCTCATCGAATTGACGGCACGGACCAGAACAAGATGAGCCCTGTGCCTCTCGTTATAGGAAGACCGAAAGGGAGCGGCGACTTTTGGTGAGGCGTCGTTGTGCCCCGTTGTCGGCCGTCGGCACAGCGCCAGGGATTACGACAGTTCCACCTCGATGCGCCATCACACCGCGCCGATGGACAGGGCTCTGCAGACGGGGGAATGCGGAACGAAGCCGGCAATTTGACCTGTCTTGGAGGCGCCGGCCGATCGGCAGTGAACTTGGTTTGCCCGCAGCATTGAGGTCGCGCGAGAACGCCACGCTCGTTCCCCTCGATCCCCTTCCGTCATAGCGAGCGCACCGAAGCGGTCTCATCGATGGGTGTATCTGGCCGAAGACCGGCTAAAGCCTCGAACGCCTGTGACGCAACAGCGCTCCGCGACTTTCTTCCCCTGACGGCTGCGCCGCCATTCCTCGCGCAACAACAAAGTCGCTCCCGCGCCATCCTCCGCTTTGCTGCGGCCCAAGGGTGCGCCGGCGATCGCCTCCGTCCGCGTGATCACCATCGAGACCGCAATGGTGCGGGGCTCGAAACAGACAGGATCGAGGAGAAACACCATGGCGACCATCGGCACCTTCAAGAAGTCGGGCGAAGAGTTCACCGGCGAAATCGTCACCCTCAGCGTCCAGGCCCGCGGCGTGCGGATCGTCCCCGAAACCCGCGCCACCGGCGAGAACGCCCCCAGCCACCGGGTCTTCGTCGGCCGCGCCGAGATCGGAGCCGCCTGGTCCAAACGCTCCAACGAAGGCCGCGACTATCTGGGCCTCAAGCTGGACGACCCGAGCTTCAACGCTCCGATCTTCGCCAACCTCTTCGATGACGAGGAAGGCGAAGGCTACACCCTGATCTGGTCTCGCCCAAGCCGTCGCAACGGCGACTAAGTCAGCCGCAGCCGCCTCGCCCGGTCACCCGGGCGGGGCCTACTCTTGCAACGCAGCGCAAATCCGCGACACATCACCGGAGACACTTGCTGCGCATATCGCGGACCAAAGCGAATCAGTCGCCGGAGGAAGCGAGGAAAGAGTGTCTCCCAACGCCATAACGGGTAGCGCCGAGCGCCAAGAACGACTATTATAGCCGTAGTTCTGGCGTGCGCGTCGGTCCAGATGGGAGGTGATCATGCATGATCACCGCCCGACAATCTCGGGCCGCGCGCGCGTTGCTTGGCTGGACACAGGAGACGCTCGCTGAACAGGCCCGCATATCTTTGACCGCGTTGAAGCGCCTCGAATCCGAAAGCGGTCTCGAGGTGTATGAGACGACGCGAGATCAGGTTCGACGGGCCCTTGAGGGGGCAGGCATCGTTCTTTTGTCCACCGATCGCGGACAAGGTGTGCTGCTCGTCAATGACCAAGGGAACAAACAGCGCTGATGCACTGCATTCGCACGATGCGGCAGCAGGGCCAACCGATCCCTTTGGACGCCATTCGTTTCCCACAAAGCCTCCGTAGAAGTATGCCATCGCAATCTCGATGTGGCGGAGGAAAAAGTACGCGATGACCGAACCGTTTGAGGATATCGCTCCATCCGATGACGAGCTCACGCCATATGACCGCACGCATATGAAACTCTATATGCGGTTGCTCGACGCTGATCGGGAAAGAGCCGATTGGCGGGAAGTGGTTCAGGTGCTGTTCGGGCTGGATGCGAACTCCGAGCCGGAACGGGCACGCGGCATCCATGACAGCCATCTGGCTCGCGCCCGCTGGATGACGGAGCACGGCTATCGTCAGCTCGTCCGCGAAGGCACCCGCCACTGAACGGCAGGGTGATGCTGCCACGGCAACACCTGTTGACTGCACCTCCGGCTAGCGGGCGGGCCGACAGATGGGAATCGTATTCGAACTACTACTAGCGGTGGAAAGTGGAGAGTTCGAATGCCTGAAAGCTCTGCGAATTGGAGCGATACGCCCAGCTACGACTACATTGATGATCTCAGTTCCCCCGAAATCGGCTGGGAATGGCTCCGCCGTAATGATTTCTATCGGGCCGACTACACCCGCCTCCTTCGCTCCAGCGGCGACAGCGCCGATCTGATCGAGCATATCCGCGACAGGTGGGGCTTGCGATTTCCCTGTCGAGCCAGCCTTCAAAGCCTCTGAAACCTCTGTCATTTGGCAGCCGGACGAGGACACCGGATCGGTGATCCTCGCCACCAGCCCGCCTATCCTGAATGGCGCGGCGCCTTCGCAGACGCTCGGGACAATAAAGCGCGACGAGGATGCCGGCAGGCACCTCCGGCGTGACCTCGGCGGTGGCAAGCACCTCACCATCCTGCGCGTGGATAAGGCCAGAGTGGCCGAGTCACTCGTTGCTCTCGTCCCGATCGACGCCAGCGGCTTTGGACGGGCGGAAGCCGTCTTGCGCCTACTTGCCTCCCTGCATGGCCGTGCCGTTCCGCCCGACACGCGCATGACACACCAGCAGCGCCGACGGGCACGCCGGATGCTCCAGGCCGTCGATGGCCTTCGCAGCGGCGCCAGCCAGATGGACATCGCCGTCGTCATCTTCCGCCTGGCGCGGCCAACACGCGACGAATGGCAGGTCGCGCCGGAACGCTTCGCCGTCATGGACCTGATCCGGGATGGCAACGCCATGATCGCCGGCGGCTATCGCGCCCTGCTTCGTCATCGTCGCAAATCCTGACACGGTTTCCGGCACGGCCGGTGTGGGAATTTGGCCTGCCCAAATTCCCACTGCATCTCGCCGATCCTGCTTCGCCATCGTGGCCTTCGTCATCCGCTGATCTCCAGCGGCCGCAACGAACCCACGGAGGCCCGCATCGTGCAGCCCGATATAGCCCTTATCCCGCCACGCTTCCTGCGCACCAAGGAAGCCGCAACGTTTCTGAGCCTGTCGGCGCGCACGCTCGAAAAACATCGTACCTATGGCACCGGCCCCGCCTATCGCAAACTCGGCGGCCGCGTCGTCTACGCCATCGACGATCTCGCAGCCTGGGCAGATCGCGGCGCCGTTACGTCGACCTCCGATCCGCGCGGCGGCAACGTCCTGCCCGCCAAACGCCAGACGATGACGCCGGTCCACGCCGGTCGCTACGCCCGCTGATCGCGCGGCGGCTTCCCCTTGTCGGCGCGCTCTCGCCCACCGTCGGAACGCGGACAGCTCGATCTGTTCCAGGCGCTTCCCGGTGAGTTCGCGCCCCGTGATGCGCAGGATCTCATGGCCTATCCGTTCTTCTCTCTGGCAAAATCAAAGCGCACCGCGCCGATCGACTTCAAGGCCGGCGACGTCATCATCCGCGTCGAGGCCGTGCCGGATCACGGCATGGCGACGATCTGGGATGCCGACATCCTGATCTGGGCCGCAAGCCAGATCGTCAATGCGCGCGATGCCGGACTACGCACCTCGCGGCTGATGGCGACCACGCCGTATGAGATCCTGACCTTCATCGGGCGCGGCGTCAGCTTGCGCGACTACCAGCGCCTGAAGGCAGCGCTCGACCGCCTGCAATCGACCACTGTCGCAACCTCGATCCGCCAGCCGGCCGAGGGCCGCCGCCATCGTTTCTCCTGGATCAACGAATGGCAGGAGCAGACCGATCGCGACGGACGCCCCATCGGCGTCGAACTGATCCTGCCCGATTGGTTCTATCGCGCTGTCCTCGATGACGCACTCGTGCTCACCATCGACCGGGCGTATTTCGCCCTGACCGGCGGGCTCGAGCGCTGGCTTTATCGCGTCGTGCGCAAACATGGCGGACGCCAGTCCTTCGGCTGGAGCTTCGACTTCGCCCATCTCCATCAGAAGTCCGGCAGCCTCTCGCCGCTCAAACACTTCGCCTACGACCTGCGCGAAATCGTCAAGCGCCAGCCCCTCCCCGGCTACCGGCTCGCCATCGAGCAGCAGGCCGACGGTCCCGATGTCCTCGCCTTCATCGCCACCGATCCCGCCTTTTTCACCCCGCCGCGTCCGCGACGGAAATCGTCAACGCGCTTTGGGGATAAGCTGTGAATTCACTCGTGCTATCGGGGACCGCCCCTATCGTGCCATCGGGGACCCGATCCTCGTGCTATCGGGGACCGGAATCGGCGATTCATCGTCCCGATTCAATGGCTTGCGGCGGCCGTAACTTATCTAACCTAGATTCCTTCGGAATCTTTCTAACGCCACCCCGCTTTTTCACGCTTGAGGATAACCCAAGCGTCGATGGCTCAAGAGCCGGAAACTGCAGGCAATCCGACACTGTTTTGCTCCTTAAGTCGGAGACTCGTTTTCCCTTAATCGTGGACTGGCGCGACGCGTTCATGGCTGGGGGCGCGTCATGATCGTCGCACTGCTCAATCAAAAAGGCGGTGTCGGCAAGACGACGCTCGCCCTCCACATCGCCGGGGAACTGGCCAGAATGGGACATCGCGTCACGCTGATCGACGCGGACCCGCAGGGCTCGGCGCTCGACTGGTCGCAGCAGAGAGCGCGTGAACAGTTCCCCCGCCTGTTCGGCGTCGTGGGTCTCGCCCGTGACACGTTGCACCGGGAAGCACCCGAGCTCGCGCGTGATGTCGACCACATCGTCATCGATGGGCCGCCGCGCGTCGCCGGGCTGATGCGTTCGGCGCTACTTGCCGCCGATCTGGTGCTGATCCCTGTGCAACCGTCGCCGCTCGACGGCTGGGCGTCGGCCGAGATGCTGGCGCTGCTCTCCGAGGCGCGCATCTACCGGCCCGAACTCAGGGCGCGCTTCGTCCTCAATCGCTGTGGCGCCCGCACCATCATCGCGCGCGAAACCGCCGAGACGCTCGCCGACCACGATCCGCCGGTGCTGCGCACCACGATCGGTCAGCGCGTCATCTATGCCGACGCCGCTCAATCCGGCCGCCTCGCCTTCGAGATCGGCGACGACGGGCCTGCCGCGCGCGAGATCGCCGCGCTCGTCAGCGAGATCACGAGGGTCGCGCCATGAACGAGCGATCCCCGCGCCGCGGCTTCGCATCGCGTCCCGCCGATCCCGATAGCTGGATCAAGGCGGCCGATACGCCCGCCCAGACGCCGACCGAAGCTCAGCACTTCACCGCGCGGCTCACCGTCGACATCACGCCCGCGCTTCGCGGACGGATCAAGATCGCGGCGTTCCGGCGCGGCGTGACAGTCGCCGACATGCTGCGCGAACTGCTCGCGCGCGAATTCCCGAACCCTGAAGGAGACACCCCATGACCGGCATCGCGGCCCCCCGCATGCGCGGCGGCCCGACGCTGGCCGCGCTCCCGACAGACACCCTCACCCATGTTGAGCTGACCTGGGTCGAGAAGAAGATCGAGCACTGGATTCGCTTCGGCACCGCAGCACACGATCAGCACATCGATCGTCGCCGCCGCATTCTCTCGTTCCGGCCCGGCACCATCTTCGCCTTCGTCCGCTGGGCCTCCAACGACTTCGGCACGGTGATCTCGCGGATCGATATCGTGCGCGTGATCGCCCGCGGCGAAGCCTATCAGACGCTGCCATTCGTGCGCCCCGGCGGCGACATCCTGCTCAAGATCGAAGGCTGGCCGAAGGTCGAGCACGTGCTTCAGGCGATCGATGCCGTCGAACGCCTCGGCATCGATCCCGAAGCGGCATCCCCCGATTACTGGCGGCATGTTCATAACCGGCTGACCGCTGGCCACGAGCCGCGCGCCTACACCCTCGACCAGCACCGCGCCTTCCTCCTACGCCAGAGGGTCGAGCCATGAGCCGCATGGGGATCGTCCTCGCAACGGCACTCGCGACGATGGGCGTCGGCTATCCGGCACTTACGCCGATGCCGATCAAGCTGATCTGGAACGCTTCGGCCAGCGTGCCGATCGGACTCTACACCATCGACTTCGACGGCCCGTTCGAAGTCACCGATCTTGTCGCCGTCGACGCGCCCAAACCGCTCGCCTCGTTTCTCGCCGAGCGCGGCTATCTGCCGAAGGGCGTGCCGCTCCTCAAGCGCGTTCGTGGCGTCTCGGGACAAACCGTTTGTCGCTCGAACCTCACCATCACCGTCGACGGCATCCAGGCCGGCTCCGCGCTGGACCGCGATCGCGCCGACCGTCCGCTGCCGGCCTGGCGGGGCTGCCTGCGCATCCCGGCCGGCGAAATCTTCCTGATGAATGAGCAAGTCCGCGACAGCTTCGATGGTCGCTACTTCGGCCTCCTCTCCACCGACCGGATCATCGGCCGCGCGACCCCGCTGTGGACCGACGAGGAAGGCGACGGCCGTTTCGAATGGCGCGCGCCCACGCGGTGAGCGCGCGACAGGCGGCGTCTGTGGCGCCGTCCCCTCACCACCGCAGCAACAGAAAGGATCTCGACCATGGCATTGATTGGACAATTCAGACGCGAGGCAAACGGCTTCTTCGGCCGCGTTCACACCCTCACACTCAACCTCGAACTCACCATCATATCCACTGAGGCGAGCGACGCCGAGAACGCGCCCGACTATCGCGTCCTGCGGGGTGCCGAAGATGGTCCCGAGGTCGGCGCCGGCTGGAAGCGCAGCAGCGACAAGGCCGGCGAATACATCTCGCTCCAGCTCGACGACCCAACCTTCGACGAGCCAATCCGGGCGCGCCTATTCCAGAATGGCGACGATCCGACGTCATGGACACTGCACTGGAGCCGTCCGCGCGAACGCGGCGAGAAGGCATAAGCCATGCCTTGCCGTGACATCCTCACCGTTCCACGGCTGCGTTCCCGCCGCAGCCGCCCAGCGGCTCCCTGGCGAAACTCCGCAGGCAGGGCGACGCTCCTTCTCCTTTCCGGCCTCATCCTGTCGGCCTGCTCAACCACGCTGGCAATCGCCGAGACTGACACCGCCGCCGCGACCGTTCGCGCCGATCCCTACGCCGCCCATGTCGCCGAGGCGTCGAAACGATTCGGCGTTCCCAGCGCCTGGATCCGCGCCGTGATGAACCAGGAAAGCGCAGGCGACGTGCGTGCGGTTTCCAGCGCAGGCGCGCGCGGTCTTATGCAAATCATGCCCGATACCTGGCAAGAGCTTCGCGCCCGCTGGTCACTCGGACGCGATCCCTTCGATCCGCGCGACAATATCCTTGCAGGCACGGCCTATCTCCGCGAGTTGCATGACCGCTTCGGTTCGCCCGGCTTCCTCGCTGCATACAATGCGGGACCGGGGCGCTACGAAGCCTATCTATCCGGACGCCCATTGCCGGCCGAAACCCGCGCCTATGTCGCGGCACTCGCCCCTCTTATCGGCGGCGAGACCCTGACAGGTTCGACGCCGTTACCCGTCGCCACGATCGCGGCAGACACGCTGCCCTGGCGTCGCGCACCGCTCTTCGCTGACACCGCTGTGCGCGTTGCTTTGGCAACGCCAGCGCAGTCGGACAGCACCGTCACCGCGGCCGCCGACAGCGCCACGGTGCGCGAAGTCTCCGCGATCACGCCGCGCTCGAACGGCCTCTTCGCCGTGCGCAGCGGTGCAGGAGGTCCGAAATGACCGGGATCGCAGGCTGGCGTGGTCTGGCGCAGGTTCGGAAAGGATCGGCGCGGATCAGGAGGAGCGCAGGAGAACACGACAGATTAGGGCGAGATAAAAGGGCCTGCCCGAAACGCTGTAAGCCATTGGCATGGCTTGCGTTTTGGCGGGCATGCCGGCCGGTCGCGGGCATACTGCCCGGATTTTCCGAGCGTTTTCAACGCTCCGACATGCACAGCGCGGTTTCCGCACCGATCGGAGCAGCGGCATGAGCGAGCGCGACAGCGACTTCCGCATCAAGCCCGGCCGCATCCGCTCGACGCGCGCACCAGGGACAAAGAGCTTCGTCAATCAGGTTCTCTCAGCCGCGCAGCGCGCCGGCCATACCGCGGGCGGCGCGCCCGCGGGCAGGGCTGGCCGTCGTCTCGGCCACTCGACCTTTGGGCGCGGCCGCAACGTCTTCGGCCGCTCCCGCCTCTTCTCGTCACAGCGCCGCGTCGTCATCAAGGCGCGCATCGCCCGTCATACCGGCAAGGCATACCGCTCCGCGCCGCTGACCAGCCACCTCGCTTATCTCAAGCGGGAGGGCGTGAGCCGCGACGGCGAGAAAGGCGTCATGTTCGACGCCAACGCCGATCGCACCGACGATCTCGCCTTCGCCGAGCGATGCAAGGACGACCGGCATCATTTCCGGTTCATCGTCTCGCCCGAGGACGCGGCCGAGATGACCGACCTCAAGGCATTCACCCGCGATCTCGCCCGGCAGATGGAAGCCGATCTCGGCACACGCCTCGACTGGGTCGCAGTCGATCACTGGAACACCGACAATCCCCATGTCCATCTTCTGGTGCGCGGCGTCGACGAGACCGGCGCCGATCTCGTGATCTCGCGCGACTATATCAGCCGTGGCCTGCGTTCCCGCGCCGAGGATCTCGTCGACATCGAGCTCGGCCCGAAGCCAGAGCACGAGATCCGCAACGCGCTCGAAAAGGAAATCACCGCGGAGCGCTGGACCCGCATCGATGGCGAGATCCAGCGCGCCGCCGACGAGACCGGCTATGTCGATCTCAGGCCCGCCCAGCACGGCCCCTCCGATCCCGAACTGCGCCGCCTCATGGTCGGCCGCCTCCAGCATCTCGAAAAGATGGGCCTCGCAGTCCAGGGCGACCCTGGCCAATGGGTGGTCCGGCTCGAAGCCGAGCGTAGGCTGCGCGATCTCGGCATGCGCGGCGATATCATCAAGACGATGCATCGCGCCTTTGCCGGTCATGGCCAGGATCGCGGATTCTCAGACTTCGTGATCGACGCCGGCGCGTCCAAGGCGCCGATCATCGGCCGCCTCGTCGATCGCGGCCTGCACGACGAGCTTGGCGGCGAAGCCTATGCCATCATCGACGGTGTCGACGGGCGCGCGCATCATGTCCGCTTTCGCGGCATTGACGCCTTCGAGCATGCTCCGGCCAATGGCGGTATCGTCGAGCTTCGCCGCCTCAGTGGTCCCGAAGATCGTCATCCGGCGCTCGTGCTCGCCACGCGCTCGGATCTCGATCTTCCGGCGCAGGTCACCGCACCCGGCGCGACCTGGCTCGACCATCGCCTGGTGGAGCGCGTGGCGATGCCGCTCTCGCAGGCAGGATTCGGGCGGGAGGTGAGCGAAGCCATGCAAGCCCGCGCCGAGCACCTCGCCGATCAGGGTCTCGCCCGCCGTGACGGTCAGCGCATTGTCATGCAGCGCGATCTGCTCGCCACGCTGCGCCGCCGCGAGCTCGATGCCGTCGGCGAGAAGCTCTCGGCCGAGACCGGCCTTCCGCATCTGAAGGCACAGGCCGGCGAGCATGTCGCGGGCGTCGTGCGCCAGCGGCTCGCCCTCTCCTCCGGCCGCTTCGCCATGATCGATGACGGACTCGGCTTCCAGCTCGTTCCCTGGTCGCGCGACCTCGAACGCAAACTCGGCCAGCACGTCGCCGGCGTCGCCAAGGAAGGCGGCGGCATCGAATGGGCGATCGGCCGCAAGCGCGATCTCGGCATCTGACCAACGACAAGAAAGGGCTTCGTCATGTCCGCGACCAAAATCCTCTGGGGCCAGATCACCGTCGTCTTCCTGATCGTGATCGCCACCACCTGGGCCGCCACCCAATATGTCGCCTGGCAACTCGGGTTTCAGGCGCAGCTCGGAACACCCTGGTTCAAGCTCGCCGGCATGTCCGTCTACTATCCGCCCGCCTTCTTCTGGTGGTGGTACTTCTTCGACGCCTACGCGCCCGACATCTTCAACAAGGGCGCCTTCATCGCCGCCTCCGGTGGCTTCATCGCGATTGCCGTCGCCATTGGTATGTCCGTCTGGCGAGCGCGCGAAGCCAAGAACGTCGCCACCTACGGCTCGGCGCGTTGGGCCGAGAAGAAGGAGGTGGAGGCGGCGGGTCTGCTCGGAGCCGATGGCGTGGTGCTCGGCCGGCTGGAACAGGACTATCTGCGCCACGATGGACCGGAGCATGTGCTGTGCTTTGCCCCGACGCGATCTGGCAAGGGCGTCGGCCTGGTCGTGCCCTCGCTCCTGACCTGGCCGGGTTCGGCCATCGTCCACGACATCAAAGGCGAAAACTGGCAACTCACCGCCGGCTTCCGCTCCCGGCACGGCCGCGTGCTGCTCTTCGATCCGACCAACCCGAACTCGGCCGCCTACAATCCCCTGCTCGAGGTCCGCCGCGGCGACTGGGAGGTGCGCGACGTGCAGAATGTCGCCGACGTCCTCGTCGATCCCGAAGGCTCGCTCGACAAACGCAATCACTGGGAAAAGACCAGCCACTCGCTTCTCGTCGGCGCGATCCTGCATGTCCTCTATGCCGAAGAGAACAAGACACTTGCCGGCGTCGCTGCCTTCCTCTCCGATCCCAAACGCTCGATCGAGGCGACGCTGGCCGCGATGATGACGACGAAGCATCTGGGTGAAGCAGGCCCTCACCCCGTCGTCGCTTCGACGGCGCGCGAGCTCCTCAACAAATCCGACAACGAGCGCTCCGGCGTATTGTCGACCGCCATGTCCTTCCTCGGCCTCTATCGCGATCCGGTCGTCGCCGCGGTGACAAGCCGATGCGACTGGCGTATCGCCGACCTCACCACCGAGGCCAAGCCCGCCACGCTCTACATGGTCGTGCCGCCCTCGGATATTTCCCGGACCAAGCCGCTGATCCGCCTCGTCCTCAATCAGATCGGCCGACGACTCACCGAGGATCTGCACGCCAAGGAACGCAAGCACCGCGTCCTGATGATGCTCGACGAATTCCCCGCCCTCGGCCGCCTCGACTTCTTCGAGAGCGCGCTGGCGTTCATGGCCGGCTACGGCATCAAGAGCTTCCTCATCGCCCAGTCGCTGAACCAGATCGAGAAGGCCTACGGCGCCAACAACTCCATCCTCGACAATTGCCATGTCCGCGTCAGTTTTGCCACCAATGACGAGCGCACGGCCAAGCGCGTCTCGGATGCCCTCGGCACGGCGACCGAGATGAAGGCGATGAAGAACTATGCGGGCCACCGTCTTTCCCCCTGGCTCGGTCACCTCATGGTGTCGCGCTCGGAGACGGCCCGACCCCTGCTGACGCCCGGCGAGGTCATGCAGCTCCCACCGACCGACGAGATCGTCATGGTCGCCGGTACGCCGCCAGTTCGCGCCAAGAAGGCACGCTATTACGAGGATGCGCGCTTCCGGGAGCGCGTGCTGCCGCCGCCTGATCCGAAGAAGTCCGGGCGCACCCGTCATACCGATGGCTGGTCGACGCTCCAGCCACAGACACCTGATCCTGCGCTGATGGCGGCGCACGCCCCCGACAACGCGAATGCGGGTTTGCGTCGCGAGCCCGAGCTTCCCGACCATGTCGCCATCGTCAAGGAGACCGCCGACCTGCGACCGGCCGAGGAATTCGCGCACATCCTCGACGACGAGCCTGAAGACGTCGCGCGCCAACGCCAGACGCTCCGACGCCAGATGACGGGCATCGCCCGCCAGGTCTCGCTCGATCCCAGCGACGGGATGGAGCTCTGACATGCGCGACCGTCTCAATCTCACCCTCCCCGTCGAACTCATCGAGCGCATCAACGATCTGGCCGACCGCAAGAAACTGCCGCGATCCGCGATCGTCGAGGCGGCGGTCACATCGTTCCTCTCACCCGACCATGCCGATGCCCGCGAAGCAGCCTTCGCCCGCCGGCTCGACAGGCTGTCCAGGCAAGTTCAGCGCATGGAGCGCGATCTCGGCATCACCGCCGAAACGCTGGCGCTCTTCGTGCGGTTCTGGCTTTCGATCACGCCGCCCTTGCCGCCCGACGCCCAGGCGGCGGCGCAGGCCAAGGGACGCGAGCGCTTCGACGGCTTCGTCGAAACGCTCGGCAAGCGGCTGCAGAAAGGGCAGAGTTTCCTGAGGGAAATTCCCGACGATGTGTCCGCGGAAGCGCCGTCAATTCCGGCAGACTAGTGTCCCGCTCAAGGTTCTTTCTCCGCGTTCAGCCACCGATGCTAGCTCTTCCAGCTACACCACTGTCCCGGCGCGACAAGGCCGGCGCCTATGGCGTAGTCGTAGCCGGCATCGACCCCAGCTAGGCCTCCTGCGAATTCCGCCCACGTCGGAGGGCTGCCACCCAGGATCCAGTCAGGCAGTTTCACGACCGAATATGCCGGAACTGCTACGACCTTTGAGAAAATCCATCGACTGCAAACGTCAGCGTGATCAGCGTAGGCAACGAAGGCGCGAACCCAAAGGTAGTGCTCCACGTTGCGATCGACTTCAGTCAACGTTCCGACCTTTATCCTTACATTTCGAATGCGTTTCGACTCGCACCAAGCCTCAGCGGGATCGGGGTACTGTGCGATGATCTTCTCCGCAGCTGAGTGGAGCAGGCCCGTCATGGCATCAGTTTCCACCAGTGTATTCTGCTTTGCCCGATCCTGCGCTGTAACCGTGTTGAGCGGCCCGCAACTGTATCGCCCACTGATCGAAAGGTTATTTCGTCCGAAATAGCCAGCGATCATCAGGATCGACAACAAGATGATTGTGAACTTCAGTCTGTTCTTGAGAACCCCTTTGAGCAGCTGGATTCCCTTATCAAGCAAGTGACGTAGCATTGCATTCCGTTCAATAGTATTCAGTAAAATCTCAATGGAGACAGCGATTTAAACGAAAATCGATTACGAAATATCACCAGACCGCAGAGAGATAGCACTTGCCCTCAAGCAGCCGCCCGTACTGCGTGCAAAGCACCGGAAAGCTGCGTGTACATCCAATTTGCCTTTTCATCCTCTGTCATGAACCCATCGAAATAAGTCGCGTGAACCGCAAAGCTCAGATCGATAAAATCGTTATGCGCTCTGTCGTGTCGTTTCGGGATCTGGCTCCCTTTCCGTAACCACCAGATCATGTACATCATGATCGCTAGAGAAAA
Organism: Mesorhizobium sp. M2A.F.Ca.ET.042.01.1.1; assembly: GCF_003997405.1. Taxonomy (NCBI): domain Bacteria; kingdom Pseudomonadati; phylum Pseudomonadota; class Alphaproteobacteria; order Hyphomicrobiales; family Phyllobacteriaceae; genus Mesorhizobium; species Mesorhizobium sp. M2A.F.Ca.ET.042.01.1.1. The sequence goes on along the minus strand of NZ_RZRX01000085.1, from coordinate 4,960 downwards.
ACGATACAGGTAAGTGTCCAATCGCAAGCGCGGATCACTTGGAGGAACCCGCCCGTATGATGCGAACAGCGTCTCGCAAATCTGTTCGGCGGATCCGAATATTTTCTCCAACATGCTTTGAGTAAATTTGTTTGAGGTCCGGAACCGACGTATTTCATCGGCCGTATAAACCTCTGCCATCTCGGGTAGGGATTGCAGGATATCGACCGTGCCCTCCAGCATGCCTCCCATAAGGCTCGTCGCCTGAGACCACTGCATTTCCAACTGTTCGAGGATACCTCGGTCGCCTGCCCTAGCAAGCTCCAATGCCTCCATCATCTCTTTCAGATCATGTCCCTGCCGATCCCTCATCGTGGCTTCTGTCATGCCAAGTCCGGGATCGAGCAATGCGATCTCACCGGACGTTTTCAGGATGACAACCTGATCAGAATGCGCGCCCACAACCGACAGGGTACTGGCAATGGATTCGACCGTCCGAGACTTATACGCTTCGATCCACATAACATCGGGAATGACGGCCAAATTGAATTCCGACCCTTCGAGATAATCCCTTAGAATCGGCGATCGCATCATGTTGCTATCGATCACCAGACGTCTCGTCATTGAGCACCAACTCCGCCGTTTTCCTGTATTTGCACGCTACGCCACGACGGCAGCTTAATTCTATTGAAGCAGCCCAATATATGGCTCTTTTAATCATCCCCGATCCAGGGTCGCGCGTCGCGCCACCGCCAGGAGAACGGGGACAACGTGGCGACTTCACCAACCCATTCCGAGGCATTTTCACGCGGTGCGCGCATGTTGCGCACCGCGCTCGGACCGGCCATCGCCGGATTTCTCGAAGACCCGTCCATCGTCGAAGTGATGCTCAACCCCGACGGGCGGCTCTGGATCGACCGCCTCTCCGGAGGGCTTGAGGACACAGGCTATAGTATGTCGGCGGCGGACGGCGAACGTATCGTCCGTCTCGTCGCCCATCATGTCGGCGCCGAAGTTCATCCCGGCAATCCGCGTGTGTCGGCGGAACTCCCGGAAACAGGCGAGCGCTTCGAGGGGCTCCTGCCCCCTGTTGTCGCGGCTCCCACCTTTGCGGTGAGAAAGCCCGCCGTCGCCGTCTTCACGCTCGACGATTACGTCGCGGCCGGGATCATGAATGCCGACCAGGCCATGATCCTGCGCGAGGCTGTCGCATCCCGCGCCAACATCCTCGTTGCCGGAGGCACATCGACCGGCAAGACGACGCTGACCAACGCTCTCCTCGCCGAGGTCGCCAAGACCTCGGATCGCGTGGTCATCATCGAGGATACGCGCGAGCTGCAATGCGCAGCGGCGAACCTTGTCGCCATGCGCACGAAAGATGGCGTCGCAACACTCTCCGATCTGGTGCGCTCCTCGCTGCGCCTACGCCCCGACCGCATTCCAGTCGGCGAGGTCCGCGGCTCCGAGGCCCTCGACCTCCTCAAAGCCTGGGGCACAGGCCATCCCGGCGGCATCGGCACCATCCACGCCGGCACCGGAATCGGTGCGCTGCGCCGCCTCGAGCAGCTCATCCAGGAAGCTGTCGTCACCGTCCCGCGCGCCCTGATCGGCGAGACGATCGATCTCGTCGCCGTACTCGCCGGCCGGGGAACGCAGCGGCGCCTCACCGAACTCACCCGCGTCGAGGGCCTCGGTCCCGACGGCGACTACCGGATCACCCCGATCACCACCAGAAACCAAGGAGATTCCAAATGAACCTGTCCTTTACCCGTGCAGCACGCCGTATCCCGGCCTTCTGCTCGGTCGCCCTGATGTCGCTCGCGTTGGCGCCAACGGCGCACGCCTCCGGTTCCTCGATGCCTTGGGAGCAGCCGCTTCAGCAGATTCTGCAGTCGGTCGAAGGACCAGTCGCCAAGATCATCGCAGTGATCATCATCATCGTGACCGGTCTCACGCTGGCATTCGGTGACACATCGGGCGGCTTCCGTCGCCTGATTCAGATCGTCTTCGGCCTGTCGATCGCCTTCGCGGCGTCGAGTTTCTTCCTCTCCTTCTTCTCCTTCGGCGGCGGAGCGCTCGTGTGATGGAGGAACTAATTCCCGGCTTCGCGGTCCCCGTCCATCGCGCGCTGACCGAGCACATCCTGCTTGGCGGTGCGCCGCGCTCGATCGCGATCCTCAACGGCACGCTCGCCGCCGCGCTCGGCCTCGGGCTGCGGCTGTGGATCGTCGGGATCGCGCTCGGGCTCGTCGGCCACCTCGCTGCGGTCTGGGCTGCCAAGCGGGACCCGATGTTCGTCGAGGTGGTGCGCAGGCATCTGCGCATTCCCGGCCACCTCAGAGCGTGAGGCCGTCGCGATGATGAACCTTGCCGAATATCGCAATCGCAACGCGCGGCTCTCAGACTTCTTGCCCTGGGCAGCACTCGTGCGCGACGGCGTCGTCCTCAACAAGGACGGCAGCCTGCAGCGCACGGCCCGCTTCCGCGGCCCCGATCTCGACAGCGCCGTCGCGGCCGAGCTCGTCGCCGTCGCCGGCCGCCTCAACAATGCCTTCCGTCGCCTCGGCTCCGGCTGGGCGATCTTCGTCGAAGCGCAGCGCCATGCCGCCGGCCCCTACCCCGACAGCCATTTCGCGGACGCGGCATCCGCGCTGGTCGATGCAGAGCGCAAAGCCGCCTTTGACGAAGCCGGCACACATTATGAGTCGAGCTATTTCCTGACCTTCACCTTCCTGCCGCCGGCCGAAGACGCCGCGCGCGCGGAAGGCTGGCTTTATGAAGGCAAGGCCGAGTCCGGAGTCGATCCGCGGGAAGTCGTCACCGGTTTTATCGACCGCACCGATCGCGTGCTCCAGCTTGTCGACGGCTTCATGCCCGATTGCGACTGGCTGAGCGACGCCGAGACGCTGACTTATCTCCACGCCTGCGTTTCGACCAAGCGCCATCGCGTGCGCGTTCCCGAAACGCCGATGCATCTCGATGCCCTGCTCGCCGATCAATCTCTCACCGGTGGCCTCGCCCCGCGCCTGGGCGATCTGCATCTTCGCATCCTCACCATCGTCGGTTTTCCCACCGCGACCACGCCCGGCATTCTCGACGAGCTCAACCGGCTCGCTTTCCCCTATCGGTGGAGCACCCGCGCGATCCTGCTCGACAAGACCGACGCCACGCGGCTGCTCACCAAGATCCGCCGGCAATGGTTCGCCAAGCGCAAATCGATCGCCGCGATCCTCAAAGAGGTGATGACCAACGAGGCGTCAGCACTGGTCGACACCGACGCCGCGAACAAGGCCGCCGATGCCGATCTCGCGCTTCAGGAACTCGGCGCCGACTATGCCGGCCAGGCCTACGTCACCGCGACGCTCACCGTCTGGGATGCCGATCCGCGCATTGCCGACGAAAAACTGCGCCTTGCCGAAAAGGTCATCCAGGGCCGCGATTTCACCGCGATGGCCGAAACCATCAACGCGGTCGACGCCTGGCTCGGCTCGTTGCCGGGCCACGTCTATGCCAATGTCCGGCAACCGCCGATCTCCACCCTCAATCTCGCCCACGTGATCCCGCTGTCAGCGGTGTGGGCGGGACCGGAACGGGACGAGCATTTTGCAGCGCCCCCTCTGCTGTTCGGCAAGACCGAAGGCTCGACCCCGTTCCGGCTTTCGCTTCACGTCGGCGATGTCGGCCATACGCTGATCGTCGGACCGACAGGCGCCGGCAAGTCGGTGTTGCTGGCGCTGATGGCGCTGCAGTTCCGCCGCTATCGCCGCTCCCAGGTCTTCGCCTTCGACTTCGGCGGCTCGATCCGCGCCGCGACACTGGCGATGGGCGGCGACTGGCATGATCTCGGCGGCGGCTTGAGTGTCGACGTGCAAGAGCCCGTGCAGCTCCAACCGCTCGCCCGCATCCATCATGTGCCGGAACGCGCCTGGGCCGCCGACTGGCTCGTCTCGATCCTGACTCGGGAGAGCATTCAGATCACGCCGGAGGTGAAGGAGCACCTCTGGTCGGCGTTGAGCTCGCTCGCCAGCGCGCCGGTCCACGAGCGCACCATCACCGGTCTGACCGTGCTGTTGCAGTCGAACGACCTCAAGCAGGCGCTGCGCCCCTATTGCATCGGCGGTCCCTATGGCCGCCTGCTGGATGCGGAATCCGAACGTCTCGGATCGGCCTCCGTTCAGGCCTACGAGACCGAGGGACTGGTCGGCACGGGCGCGGCACCCGCGGTGCTCGCCTATCTCTTCCACCGCATTGGGGACCATCTGGACGGCTCGCCCACACTGATCATCATCGACGAAGGCTGGCTCGCGCTCGACGATGACGGCTTTTCCGGCCAGATCCGCGAATGGCTGAAGACGCTGCGCAAGAAAAACGCGAGCGTCATCTTCGCCACGCAGTCGCTCTCCGATATCGACGGTTCGGCCATCGCACCGGCGATCATCGAAAGCTGCCAGACGCGGCTGCTCTTGCCGAACGAACGGGCGATCGAGCCACAGATCACCGCGATCTATCGCCGCTTCGGCTTGAACGACCGGCAGATCGAGATCCTCGCCCGAGCCACACCCAAGCGCGACTACTACTGCCAATCGCGCCAGGGCAACCGTCTATTCGAGCTCGGCCTGTCCGAAGTCGCCCTCGCGCTCTGCGCCGCCTCATCGAAGCAAGACCAGGCGCTGATCAACGAGGTCCATGCCCGCGCCGGCACGGATGGCTTCCTGACAGCATGGCTCCACGCCCACGACCTCGCCTGGGCCGCCGATCTCATCGCGAACCTCACCAATGTCACGCCGGCCGACATCCAGGCGCCCGGCACCCCCGCCGCCATCGAACAGGAGAATTTCGAATGACGCCCAGTCATCGCCCCCGCTTGCGTGCCGTCCTTGCCGCGACCGCACTACTGGCCACGCCGATCGCGCTCTCGCCGATCATGGTCACGCCCGCGCATGCCCTCATCGTCTTCGACCCCTCGAACTACGCGCAGAAC